>CALWLM010000131.1 GCA_944381515.1 uncultured Lachnospiraceae bacterium
AAGGAAACAATCATCAATGTGCAGGATATGAAAATCACGCTTGCAGTCAGTAAATGATTATGTATGCCGCCGCTATGGGTAACGCCATAACGGCGGTTTTTCAATGCCTATCGGCTATCTCTGTCAATGGATTTCTTACGCCGTCTTTGCGGCGGTTTCTGCTTGTTGCGTTCCTGTATCTCACGCAGATGTTTTAGCACGCTTTGCTTTTCGGGCGGTCTGCGCTTCTCATTGGCGGCTGAGTATTCCGCGGCCCTGGAGCCACGGAATATTCATTTAAGCATAGGCAATTATCAATTATGGTAGTTGCCTTTTTTGATTGGAGGAATTTTTAAATGAATGATAAGAACTTCAAAAAAAATATAATGAAAGTTTGGAGATTTCTTTGCGGGCGAGAGGTACGGACAGATATTTAGCAAGATAAAGGTATGAGAATGTTATATCGTCCAACCGTTTTTGCTGCGGCACTAGGAATGAGATTGGCGTTTAAGCTGCCTCCATTCGTCTTCCAGGATTGCCATTATGATATCGTCACCGTAGCGGTTTCCATCTCTGACGGCATCGCGGCGCAGGCCTTCCTGCCGGAAGCCTGCTTTGAGATAGACCTTTCTGGCACGGGGATTAAAAGAAAACACATCCAGTTCCAGCCGATGCAGCCCCAGTTCTTCAAAAGCAAAATCCCGTGCAGTTTCTACGGCCCAGGTGCCAATTCCCTGTCCTCTTTCCGTATTCTGAAAAATGATAATGCGAAAATTGGCGCAGCGCAGCTGCGAATCGATTTCATTTATTACCGATTCGCCGATAATGCGTCCATCGGGGGCCACGATAAAAAAGTGGTATCTGTCTTCGGCATCAACGGCAGACTGTAAGAAAGAAACGACTTCCTCACGGGAATAGGAAGATCTGCTTCCGGTCAGCCTTGCAGCTTCGGGGTCCAATGGACAAAAGTTTTGCGAGTAATATTCTTCTGCATCCTCTGCATGTGCAGAGCGAATCTGATAACCGTCCTTTTTCCATATGCGCGAAGTTATCATCCAGGCGGTCTCCTTACTGTATGAAGATCTATAGAAACCTGTTTTCTTACAAAAATGCTTTTTGACGGCCTGGATATCAGACCTGGCGGGCCAGTTCGATAGCCTGCTTGCCGGTCATGTGTTCAATATCCATCTCCAGCATGCAAAGAAGGTCCCATTCCCGGTCGATGGCAGCCTGACGGCCGGCCTGGGTGTCCTCGGGGGCGTACTTAATGGCCAGCTTTTCAACGGAGGCACGTTTTTCCTGCTCATCCTCCAGAATTTTAATGGAGCCAAATACGATAACACTTCGGAAATAGCTGGTGTATTTTTGCGGAACAACCTGATCCTGGTCGATTACACAGAAGGAAGCGTGGCAGTTGCGGCGGATGGCGTCCAGCTTGTGGCCGGATTTGGCGCAGTGGAAATAAATTTTACCGTTCTCGTATAGATAGCTGATCGGCACAGCGTAGGGATAGCCGTCGTCTCCCTCCAGGGCCAGGACACCGGAGGTTCCGCGGTCTAAAACGGCGATGCATTCCTCGTGGGACAGTTCCTGGCGTTTTCTGCGCATTTCTCGAAACATAAAGATTCTCCTTTGCTGTGTTTTAGGTTTGCCTTTGGTACGGCCAAGTTTTCTTTTAGTATATTCCATCGGAAAGCTTTTTTCAATCCGGATGGAGATACGAGGCGTAATAAATCGGCCATCCATTGTCTGAGCAGAGAAAAGAGATTTTTGCACAGAGAATGGATGACCGGCTTATAATACAATGCCATATAGTTATGGTCGCGTCCCCGAAAATCTACCGCCATAAAGCTGGCCGGAAGATAGCTGTCTGGAAGAGAATTGTCCGGAAGAGAGCTGTCTGGAAAATGGATCAGTCAGCCTGACGGCTGAAATATTCCTGGATTTCCTTCATACGGCTTTCCTGCTTTACATGGAAGGGACAGCGCGATTCGCAGTGACCGCAGGAAACGCAGGCGTCGGCTTTCAGGGAGAGCTTTTGATAATGCCCTGCGGCCATTTGATCGCCAGCCAAAGCAAGATCATAATATTTATTGACCAGACCGATATCAATACCGCGCGGACAGGGCTGACAATGGTTGCAGTAGACGCAGACGCCTTCGGCGTTGGCTGGTGTGAATCCGCTGATCGTGGAATAGTCCCTTTCCTCAGCGGAGGCGTCCAGATAAGTGAGGATATCGGCAAGATCTGTCCGGTTGCGAATACCCGGAAGTACAGTCAGTACAGCCGGACGATCCAGGGCATACTGAATGCACTGGATACGGGAGAGCTCCTGTTTGAAGGGGGAGGTCTTGGCATTCAAAAGCTGTCCTCCGCCAAAGGGCTTCATTACGGAGATGCCGACTCCTTCTCTCTCGCATTCCCTGTAGAGGCTGCTGCGGTCGGCGTTGGTGCCGATTCCATAAGTTCCGGTGGAATAATCGTAGGCGGGATTGATACTGAACATCACCATATCAATACGGCCCGTGTCCAGAAAGCGCCGGACGATTTCGGGATTGTGAGAAGAGAGGCCCAGATGGCGGATGACGCCGTTCTCCTTTAAGGAAAGCATATAGTCCCATAATCCGCTGGAAATAACCCGCTGATAATCCTCCACCTCATCGATGCAGTGAACAAATCCCATATCTGTATAATCGGTGCCCAGCTGTTTGAGCTGGCCTTCAAAAGTTCTCTTGATCTTGGCCAGATCCTGGGTCCAGCCGTATTTGCCGCCATCATAGAGAGCGCCGAAGTGCATCTGAAGAATTACCTTATCTCTTTTGCCGGCAAAGGCCCTGGCATAGCAGGGGTAGGGCTTGGCTTCCGAAGCTACCATATCAAAATAATTGATGCCATGATCCATTGCCATAAGAATAGTTTTCTCAATTTCATCCTCGCTGCCCTCGTGGATCGAGCCCATTCCCAAACCGATTATACTGATCTGTTCATCGCCATGAGGCAGCTTTCGGTACAACATATTTCCCATAAAATTCTCCTTTCCGCTGATTGTCCGCGTATTCTGGACATCTGGTACACTCTTAACCAATTATAAATGGCGCAGTTTAACCCACATTTATTTTAGTCACAGCAAAATAAGATTTCAAATACTTAAAATGAATCCAGGATCATTCCTAAAAGTTATGGAAAAGAAGGCTGGCGGGAAGATTAGATTGACGGGAATCCTTGCAGGGAACCAAAGGAAGGGGATCTGGCATAGGATATGACTAAAACAATGCTTGACGGGAGAAAAGAAGAGAGTATAATTATAGTTAGTTAAAACTAACAAACGAATTAATCAGACCGGTCCCAGGCTGGGGTTGAATATAGATTGGATACGGTAATAGAGGCACAGAGGAAAAGCATTGCGAAAAGGAGGCCATAAATATGGAAGAAAAATGGATAATTTTTCTTTTTCCTGTTATTTTGCTGGCGGCCATCTTTACAATCAAAAGTTACGCCAGAAGGCTGGCTTATGGACCGCACAGAAAAAAGCAAAAAAGGGAATAAAAGAAAATAAAAAAGAAGATGAAATTCTGAATCTTATACCGCTTATATCCAGACCCTTTTGCCGGTCTCCAGATGGGAGACCGGCAAAAAATCTGGTATTTGGTAATCAGGCGAAAAACAGCTTGCGATAGCGGTTTAAGCAGGCCAGGATTTCCTGGCGGCGGGGACGGGCCAATGAGGAGCGGACGTCGCCTCTGTCAAAAAGACCTTCCAGACCTTTCTGATCGAGAAGCGCTTCCAGCTGATCGGCGATCTGGCGGAGGGTCTTTTTGCCATCCATCAGACGAAGTTCTGCGTATTGCAGAAGGAGGGCCAGGGCCATGGTCTGTTCGCTGTCGCACAGCTGCTCCACATAGCGCAGCTCCACAGAATCATGTCCCAGAGAAAGCTCGTTGGTTCCCATGGCCTTTGCCTTGAGACGGTCGTCACGGCGCAGGGCCATATTGGGGCGGGGGAGACGGCTCTGATTCCAGCGGGGGAAGAGTTCCTGGTCCGTGGAGAAAACAGGGAATTCCTGTGCGGCTTCCTTGGCCCGGGCGGTGATATCCAGAGGAATGTAATTTTTCATCTGAATGACGGTATCCGCCACATGGAAATAGGAGCCGGAGCTGCCGGCTACAATGACCGAAGAGACTCCGCAGTCCTGGTAAAGGCTGCGGACTCGCTGAATATAAGGAGTGATAGGCTCCTCTTCCGGGGAGATCACCTGCTGCATCAGCTTGTCGCGGATCATGAAATTGGTGGCGGAGGTATCCTCGTCAATGAGCAAAAGGGTGCTGCCGCTCTCCATAGCCTCCATCAGATTGGCGGCCTGGGAGGTGCTGCCGCTGGCATCCTCGGAGGAAAAGCGCCGGGTATCCCTGCCGCCGGGCAGGTGTGTAATAAAGGGAGAAATATCCACATTGGCAATGCTGCGTCCATCCTCCGAACGCAGCTTCCAGGCGGTTGCGTCCGTAATGACCAGCTCACGGCCATCCCCTGCAATGTGGTTATAGACGCCGTTTTGCAGGGCTTGCAGCACCGTTGATTTGCCGTGATAGCCTCCGCCCACAAAGAGCGTGATGCCTTTGCGAATTCCCATACCGCGCACCTGACCGCGGCAGGGAAGGGTGAGGGTGACTTCCAGAGAAGCAGGGGAGGTGAAGGGAACGGCCTCCTTCATGGGCAGATCGGAAACCCCGCTCTGCCGGGGCAGGATCGAGCCGTTGGCAATAAAGGCACACAGGCCCAGAGCGGGAAGCTGTGCGCGGATATACTGCTGATCGTCGCACAGATCGATGGCGGCTTTCAGCTTTTTCTGGTCAATGTTCCGGTAAAAGAGACTTTTGCGAACGCAGACGGGCAGAATATCAAAGAGCATCTTTTCCAGCTCCCCGGCGTCTATGGTCCGGCCTCTGGCCGGAAAGCCAGCCTCAAATCGCATCACCACGGTTTCTTTCTGGACGCGGCAGGCTGTCCGCTCTAACACCTCCTGACCGCAGCGGGAGGCGGTCAGCAGCCCGCTTTTACCAGAGCCCTTGGCAGAGAAGCTTCCGGAGGAGAGCTCCCGGCCGAACAGGCGGGTCAGATGATCCTGCAAGGTAATCCGTCTTTCTCTAGTGGCCTCGTATGCGGCCGGAAAACCGGCCTGCGCTCCAGTTACCTGTACGGACAGACGGGAGGGAGCGGCGAAGGGGTCGCCCTGAACATGGTCAATGGATAAAATATAGTCGTGAAAATCGTAGCTGCCCTGTAGTTCCTTATAGGCGGGATAGCCCCGGTGGTCGATGGAGCGCAGTTTGGTCCGCAGTTCCTGTGATGATCTCATAGTGTTTGGTTCCTTTCTGTTTTGGCGGTATTTTCAAATCTCTATCATGAATTTTTTCCTGTCAATTTTCTTCCATAACCCCTCATCCGTGAAATGCGAGCTCTTGAGGCATGTATCATTTTATCATGTTCTGCGGGAAAAAGACAAGGGAGTTCTGCCTCTCCAGGGAAAAACAATGGAAGGCACAGCAGGGCTGTTCTGTTATGATGCAGATAGAAGCCAAAGCCCAAAAAGGGCCGCGCGCTGAGCAAAATAGAAAGAGAGAAATAGAAATAGGAGTGGGTATAGCTGGAGCGGGATCTATAAAAACAAGCGAACGGGGCAACGAAAAAACCCGGCTGGAGTTTTATTCTGGCCGGGTTTATACTTAATTTCAATTTCGCGTATTATTATAGTATGTATTATTTTACTCCGAAACGGTAAATGGTCTTGTGCCGGTAGATCTCTCCTGCCCGCAGGATAGGGCTGGGGAAATTCTCATGGTGAGGCGAATCGGGATAATACTGGGTCTCCAGGCAGAAAGCGGAGCGGTTGCCGTAAAGAGCGCCGTCTTTGCCATCGGGGCAGCCTTCCAGGAAATTGGCTGTGTAGAACTGGACGCCGGGCATGGTGGTCAGGACCTCCATGGTAATGCCGGTTTCTTCACACCAGGCTGCGGCAGCAGGACGGAGCGTGCCAAAGGGGCCGTCGATGACCCAGTTATGGTCATAGCCGCCCGCCATGATCAGCTGAGGGAAATCATCATCTACGTGATCTCCGATCCGGCAGGCCTGGCGCAGATCCATCGGGGTCCCGTCCACGGGCATGATCTGCCCCGTAGGGATGGAGCCGGGGAAGGTAGGCGTGTAGGAGGCCGCATTTATCTGTACATACTGTTCATTTATCAGACCGCTGTTATGGCCGGCCAGATTGAAATAGGAGTGATTGGTCAGATTGCAGATGGTATCCTGATCACAGCGGGCCTGGTAATCGATCTCCAGACTGTCATCGGTCAGGGTATAGGTTACCTGCACGGACAGCGTTCCGGGATAGCCTTCTTCTCCATCGGGACTGATGCGGGAGAGAACAACGCGGTTAGCTTCTTTGCTTTCTGCGGTCCAAACCTGGCTGTTAAAGCCCTCCAGGCCGCCGTGGAGGTGATTGGGTCCATTGTTGGCTGCCAGCGGATATTCTTTTCCGTTCAGGCAAAAGGATGCGTCCGCAATACGGTTGGCATATCGGCCTACGATGGCGCCCAGGTATTTGTCCTGGGAGCGGTAGTCTTCCAGCGTATCGAGTCCCAGTACAACGTCGGTGGGATGGCCGTCACAGTCCGGAACGATCAGAGAGCGAACGGCTCCGCCATAAGTAATAAGCTCACAGGAGAGATTGCCCTGCATCAGGGTGATGAGATCCACGGGGGTTCCGTCCGGCATGACGCCGAAAGGGGTCGAAGGGGATTGATTCATAGTGAGCTCCTTTCATAACTGTAGATTCATTAAATTGCAGGTTTTATTAAATTGAATTTTTTCAAATATCCACTTGCAGTATATCGTGATACGGAAAGCATGTCAATAAAATTGGGCAGAAAGGATGGAAAGATATTACAGAGCATGGATGATAAAGGCAATAAATAAAGCCTAAAGCAATAAAACGAAAATAAAAAACAGCCGCGCAGGAATTTGCGCGGCTGTAAAGGTACTCTAAAGGTACTCTGTAAAAGCTTTTAAAAACCAAATTTCATGAATCCTTTTTCATCAGTCTGGTTTTCAGCCTAATCCTCAGCTTAATCCTCAGCCCATTGCGTCAGCTTATTAAGACCTTCCTTATCGCCGGCCAGATAAAGGATGTCGCCGTCCTCAAAGACGTAGTCGGGCGCAACATTATTGATCAGATTCTTATTGTTCTTTTCAATGGCAATGATGTTGAGGCCCAGACGGGAACGCAGGTTGATGTCCAGCACGGTACGGCCCACCGCTTTCTTGGGGAGCAGGAATTTGGTGATGTTCAGCTTTTCGCTGAGCTGAACGAAATCCAGCATACGGGAGGTTTCCAGACGGTGAGCCAGCCGAATGGCCATATCCCGCTCAGGATAGACGACCTCTGCTCCCAACTTGGATAAAATAACGCCGTGTTCGCTGCTGGTAGCTTTGGAGACCACCAGAGGGATACCTAAGGATACCAGATTCAGCGTGGTCAGGATCGAGGTGTCCATCTGCTCTCCGATGCAGACGATAGCCACGTCGCAGTTCTGGATACCTGTTTCAGCCAGGGTCTTTTTGTCCAGAGTTTTGACAACATAGGCGTTTTCCGTCAGCTCCCGCAGTTCGCGAACCTTTTCCTCGTCCTTATCGATTACCAGAAGCTCTGCTTCCGAATGATACAGCTCCTGGGCCAGAGCCTGTCCGAAGCGGCCCAGGCCGACTATGCCGTAGGTGGTTTTGTCGTTTTTGGATTTTTTAAACATAAGCCTTTACTCCTCCATATCTTTTATCCGATTGCAATATTACCTTCCGGATAGCTCACTCTTTCACCCTTGGTGAAGTACCACAGAGAGGCGATGGTTAACGGTCCCAGACGTCCGATGTACATAATCAAAATGGACAGAATCTTACTGCCATCGCACAAATTCGGCGTGATGCCGGTGGACAGACCCACTGTGCCAAAGGCGCTGGTAATCTCAAAAAGGATGTCCATGAAGGGCAGATGAGGCTCCATAATGGAGACCAGGTAAGAGCCGGTTATAACAACGCCCAGAGCCAGCAGCGTGACAGTAGCCGCCTTGCGGAAAGCATCCTTGGGAATGGCAAATCGAAAGGCCTTTTCCGAGGTATTGGTGGCTGCCGATTTAATGCCCTGAATCAGCACAAAGAAGGTGCTGGTCTTGATACCGCCGCCCGTGGAACCGGGGGATGCTCCGATGAACATTAATACAGTCAGGACCAAAAGTCCTGCGTCGGAGAACGTCCCCAGAGGATAGGTGGAAAAACCTGCCGTTCTGGCGGATACACTGTGGAAAAAGGCTCCCATCCAGGTTACATCTTCGCTGAGTTTGATCAGTACGGCGCCGCCCACAATCAAAAAGGCGCTGACGGAGATTACTACCTTGGAGTGCATGGAAAGCTTGTGCCAGCGGAAACGCTTGTCCCACACTTCGCGGATCACCAGAAAACCAATACCGCCGAAGATAATCAGAGCGCAGGTCACCAGATTCAGCATCACATTATCCCGATAGGGGATCAGATTCTGGAAATTGCCCAAAATATCAAAGCCGGAGTTATTAAAAGCCGCTATGGAGTGGAACAGACTGATACCGATGGCGTCTATGACCGGATAATCCTGGACAAAAACGGTAAAGCTTAAGAGGGCACCTGTAAGCTCAAAAATCAGAGTGGTAAAGAGAACGCTTTTGACAAAGCGGACGATACCTCTGCCGGAATCCAGATTCATGGCCTCACGGATCAGGGTACGTCCTTTAAAATTGATTCTCCTTCGCATGGCGAGAATTACGCCCGCGCCCACGGAGGTAACGCCCAGGCCGCCGATTTGAATCAGCATGGCGAGGAAAAACTGGCCCACCGGCGTAAAGGTATCGCCGGCGTCCACGGCGATCAGACCCGTCACGCAGACCGCGCTGGTGGATGTGTAAAGAGCGTCGATATAGCGCAGGTTCACGCCGTCCCGGACGCTTATGGGAAGCATCAGGAGAAGCGACCCGATGAGAATAACACAGGCAAAACCCAGGGCGATAATCCGCCCGGGGGACTGCCTTCTGATCAGCTTTATCATAGTATCACCTCATAATATGCCGCAGGAGGAATGAGAAGGGCAAGAATTCCCTGCCTCCTCTGACAATTCTGCGCCTACTATAGCATGGATATGATAAAGATTGGATTAAGATTATAAAAAAACAAGCCTCAGAACAGCCTTCTCCTACAGCTGCATTTGACGGGCCAGAAAAAGACTCATGACAATGCCGGCTGCACAAGCGGCCAGAGCTCCCGGCAGCGTGTACCGGGTTTTCTTGATTTTGACGCTCATAAAGTAAACAGACATGGTATAAAAAATAGTTTCGGTACAGCTGAGCATCAGAGAAACGGAAAGTCCTGGTAAAGAGTCTGCCCCAAACTGACTGAAAATATCCAGGGCCAGCCCCGTGGCTGCCGAAGAGGAAAAAAGCTTGACCAAAATAACGGAAATCAGCTCCGGCCGAATAACTTCCTCTGAAATGAAATGAGAGAGGAGACCGGCCAGAAAGGAGAGAAAGCCGCTGGCGCGCAGGATGGAGACGCCGGCCATCAGGCCGATTAAAGTGGGCATGACCCCAAGGACCGTGCGAAAGCCGTCTTTTGCGCCCTCCACAAAGTCGTCATAGACCGGCCGTCCCGCCGTCAGACCGGATGCGATGATATAAAAGAGGACGAAGGGCAGTATCATATCCGAGAGATAGAGAATCAGAGTCATGGCCATACCCTCTCAAGAAGCTTGGCGGCCAGGATGCCCACGGCGGTGGATACGGCGGTGGCTAAAAGAGCCGGCATCACGATGGCGGCAGGATTTACCGACCCATACTGGCTGCGGTAGGCAATCATATTGATGGGTATCAGCTGCAGGGAGGACATATTCAGGATCAGAAAGGTACACATGGCGTTGGTAGCGGTCCCCTTTTTATCGTTTAACTGATCCAGCTGCTGCATGGCTCGCAGACCCGCCGGCGTAGCAGCCCAGCCCAGGCCCAGCATATTGGCGATGATATTGGTGGACATGGCCTCGCAGGCCGGGTGATCGTCGGGAACCTGAGGAAATAGAAAACGGATAAAGGGACGCAGCGCCCGGCTGAATTTTTTCAGAAGTCCGGCCCGTTCTGCGATCTTGAGCACTCCGCTCCACAGTGAAAGGATGCCAAGCATTGTAATGCAGAGGCTGACTGCCTCCTTGGCTCCGCTTAGGGCGCTTTCCGTGACGTCGTCCAAAGTGCCGTGGAAAGCGCCCCAGATAACGCCGATGAGAATCATGGCGGCCCACAGGTAATTTAACATAGACAGCTCTTCTTTCGGATGGCTTCATTGTATTTTATGTGGTAAAAATCCGGTTGAGTATTTTTTCGGATTGATTTACAATAAAAGATGGTTTTTCTCGCGATGGGGCAAGAGAAGGTAGATTAACTAGAAAGGGAGAGAAAAATGACAGAAGGACACCGGACAGCGGTAAATGACTTTTTTGTAAACGTATTCAACAAGATCCTCTCGTATGAGGATCAGGCTCTCAGCAGATCCGAGTATAAGGATCTGTCGGTACGGGAGATGCATGTGTTAGAGGCTGTGGGGAGTCTGGAGCAGGAGGGGGAGAATAATATGAGCCGTATTGCGGCCAGCCTTTCCATCAGCGTCAGTTCTTTGACCACATCGGTGAATGTGCTGGTGCGCAAGGGTTATCTGTACCGGGAGACCGGTCAGAAGGATCGCCGCGTTATCTATGTGCGCCTGACAGAAAAAGGGCGGGGTGCGGAAGCGGTTCATCGCAAATTCCACCAGAAAATGGTGGAAAGCCTGGAAGACCGCCTGAGCGATGGGGAGTGGGATACGCTGCTTCGTTCATTGGACGCGCTGGGGACTTTCTTCAGCGCGGCGGCAAAGGGGGATGACCAGGACAACTGACCCCAGGGTCGGAATCAGGAGGAATACAATGACCACGGCAGAGATTTTGGAGAGACAGAGAAAGTTTTTTGCTTCCGGGGCTACCAGGCCGGAAAGCTTTCGGCGGGATGTGCTGGCGCGTCTCAGACGGATGCTGGAGGAGCATGAAGAAGATATTCAGAAAGCTCTTTATGAAGATTTGGGAAAGAGTCCGATGGAAAGCTATATGGCGGAGATCGGTATGGTAAAAAGTGAGCTGGGGTATATGGAGCGGCATCTGCACCGGCTGATGAAAAAGAGACGGGCAGCTACGCCCTTGGCCCAGTTTGCGGCCTCCAGCTATATGGTACCGGAACCCTACGGAAATGTGCTGGTCATGAGTCCGTGGAATTATCCGCTGCTTTTGTCTCTGGACCCGGTGATTGCGGCTGTGGCCGCGGGCAATACGGTGCTTTTGAAGCCCAGCGCTTATTCGCCGGCAACCAGCGGTCTGCTGGCGCGGCTGATTGGAGAATACCTGCCGCCGGAAGCGGTCAGCGTGGTTACCGGAGGCCGCCAGGTCAATACGGATCTGCTGGAGCATAAATTTGACTATATCTTTTTTACCGGCGGCAAGCAGGTAGGACAGCTGGTGATGGAAAAGGCGTCCAGACATCTGACGCCGGTGACGCTGGAGCTGGGCGGGAAGAGTCCCTGCATTGTCGATGAAACGGCAAAACTCCCCCTGGCTGCCAAACGGATTGTCTTTGGAAAATATCTGAATCTGGGGCAGACCTGTGTGGCTCCGGATTACATTCTGGTACAGGAAAGCGTCAGGGACACTCTGACAGCCTGTCTTCAGCAGGAAATACGCAGTCAGTTTGGAGAGAATCCTCTGGACAACCCGAATTATGGCCGTATTATCAATCGGAAGCATTACGACCGCCTGGTCAAGATGCTGATGGGCGAGACAGTGCTGACGGCAGGAGGCACCGCCTGCCTGGACGAGCAGGAGGAGCCGGACATGCTGCTTTCCCATGGGCCGGAGGCCCTGGACAGAGCGGAGCCGGACAGCCGGCAGGAAGGGATTTTCCGGCTGGAGGAGCTAAAGATCGCCCCGCTTTTGCTGTATGCCAATGAGGACAGCCGCTGTATGCAGGAGGAAATCTTTGGACCGGTGCTGCCCATTCTTACGTATCGCGACCGTGAGGAGGCCATCCGCTTTGTGGAGAGCCGCCCTCATCCTCTGGCGTTATATTTATTCAGCGAGGACCGCCAGTGGCAGAAGGAGGCCTTGGAGAGGATGCGCTACGGCGGAGGCTGCATCAACGATACGATCATCCATCTGGCCACCAGCGCCATGCCTTTTGGCGGCGTGGGTGAAAGCGGTATGGGAGGTTATCATGGCAGGTTTGGCTTCGACACCTTCACCCACTATAAGAGTATTGTGGACAAGAAAACCTGGCTGGATCTGCCGATGCGGTATCAGCCCTACGACGACATGAAGGAAAAGCTGGTGCGAAGGTTTATGAAATAGTCCGGTCAGACGGCGCGTGTATAAGCAGAGGTAAAGCAAAGGGAGTGAAGCGAAATCATCGATAATGGATGGTTTTGCTTCACTCCCTCTTTTATAGGTTTGCGTCATTTCAATACACAGTCCAATACACAACTTGTTACGACAGCGGCATTTTGGTGGCCGTTGTCACAGACTGTCTGCCTGCATAGCGGGGAACCGTCTGATAACCTCTATGCACAATAGGGGTCCACTGTACATTCTTGCGCATGGCTGCGATAGCGATGGGCACATAGGTAAACATGAACAGCGGGAAGGTCAGGCAGTACAGCAGCTTTTTGGCTGTATGCGCATGGATGCTGCGCCATTCTGTTATGGTGGTCACGATTCCAAGGAAGAACAGGACCAGATAGTAATTGAAAATACCGGCCATGGCGCTTTCAGCACACTGGGCTACCAGGGAAGGCGAATTGATAAGCGTACCGTAGATCAGGCAGGCACCGTTTACCATAACGGAGCCAATGGAGATCAGCATGGCGGGTGCAATTGTCATCAGCATATCATAGGCGGCAAAGCTTTTCTTGGAAAAAAGCTTTGTTACCAGGCCAGCTCCATATTTGCCGAATACCTGATAAAAGCCCTTGGACCAGCGCAGTCTCTGATTCCAGGACTGGCGGAAGGTTACCGGCTGCTCATCGTAGACGATAGCCTTGTCGCAGTAACCGATGGTAACGCCGTGCAGAACGGAATCGATGGAAAACTCAATGTCCTCGGTCAGCAGATGGTGAATCCAGCCGTGATTTTTGCGAATCAGGCTGGCGGCAATCATAAAACCGGTGCCGGAGATTGCGCAGCTGGTACCCAGCTTCATTCTGGCCTGGTTGAGATAACGGGATTCTCGTAAGAACCACAGACCATATCCGGCGGAAATCCAGTTGGAATCGTAATTGCAGCTATTGCGATAACTGGTGGATGCCAGATAGCCGGCGGCGTATACCTTGTTCATTTCCTCTATGTAATGAGAATCCAGCGTATTATCTGCATCGAAGACCAGATAAGCGTCAGGAGCGAAGGAGGACGGTATGTTTTTCAGTAAGAAATCCAGCGCATATCCCTTGCCCACCAGGGTCTGATTAAACCGTTCGACCACATAGGCTCCGGCTTCCCTGGCGATCTTTGCAGTCTGATCGGTGCAGTTGTCGGCTACCACGCAGATGTGAATCAGTTCCTGCGGGTAGGTCTGCTCCCGAATGGAGCGGATCAGATTGCCAATTACATTCTCCTCGTTTCGTGCAGCGATCAGTACGCAGTAGCGATATTTCCTGGGATTCTCGGGAAGCTGTTTCGGCTTCATGACGAGAGCCACAAAAAGGTAAAAAAACTGATAACTGTACAGCAGCAAAAACAGGAGAAACAGAATTCCATTAAACCAATTTAAAAATTCATGCATAAGAAATCCCCCACGAGTTCGTCATTTTCGTGTTTTTTAGTTTCTTCGTGTTTTTTCGTGTTTTTTATGTTCCCTGGAGTTACTTCAAATAATTATAGACATAAGTGGTGAAAAATCAAGGGATTGGCACTTACGTTTTCCATAACAAATTATGAAGTAAATATTAAGAAAGTGTAACGGACAGGAAAAATAAGAAACATTACTGTGACAAAACAGGGGATTAAATATCAGCAAAAAAGGCAATCAACTGTATTTTCAAGTGATCTCCAGAACATCCTCTGCGGGGATGACGGACCCATCGGTGAGAAGAATGGAGTGACCGACATCGTCAATCCGTTTGATCGTACCGGTGACGGTCATGTAGACGCCTCCCGTCTTGCGATCATCGGGAAGGAAGTAGGTGATGGTAACCTGGGGGTGGACATGGGAAGAGAGGAGGCGCAGCCGGCGGTCCAGCTCGGCGCGGGCCTCCTCATCCAATTCGATTTTCCGGTCGGTGGGGCGGGCGGTTTCCCGGATGACGTCGCCGTAACTGGTCAGAGCGGCGAAAGGAGAAAACTGAGCGGCCCGCTCTGCGGCGGACATGCGTGGATGGTGATCGGATGTGGGATGGGGCAGATGAATGATATCATCGTAGGGGGTGGTTTGATCCGTCATGCTTTGTGTCCTCCGATCAGTTTGTTGCGTTCTCTGGCGGTAGCGCCCTCCTCCAGATTCATTCCTTTGAGAACTGCGTTTTTGCCAAATTTCTTTTTGATGGCAAGCATAGCCTCCTGGGCTTTGCGCTCCCGTTCCAGGGAGGCTTTTTCCAGCTCTTTTTCCTGCCGGCTGCGAAGGCCGGCCTCGCCGTAATCGGCAAAAAGATTCATCTGCTCCCAGGAGCCCTCCGCTGCCAGAGCTTCCTCCGTCACGTGGGCGGCGGTAAGTCCCAGACGCCGGACGAGAAGAGAGGGATCGGCAATTCGGTCAAAGAGCTCCAGGGCTGTGCGCACCAGCTGCCTGGCTGAGGAGGTGGGGCGGTCCAGATGAGTACAGCCGTGACCGTGCTTGGGAACTCGCCGTCCGTACCGGTCGGTGGATATATCCCCCAGATAATCCTTGTTGTCAATATCGTAGCCAATGGTCAGAACCAGCTGGTCGGTCAGGAGTCTTTTGTCCAGAAGATCCAGAGCCAGCTGGTCTGCCATTTCCTGTACAACCAGCCTGGCTTTGCCCCATGTATAAGCGCAGGGCAGTACCTGGCCGGAGCCGATGCTGTTCTCGGCCGGCCGGTAGGCCTTGATATCGGCAATGGTACAGGGCTCCCAGCCCCAGGCATGGTCGATAAGCAGCTCCGCGTTTACGCCGAAAAGGCGGTAGAGCAGATCTTCATTGTAATAATCGGTTGCCCGGCCGATGGAACAGCGGGCTATGTCTCCCATGGTATACAGGCCGTGGGCCTCCAGCTTTTTGGCGTAGCCGTGTCCGATTCTCCAGAAATCTGTTAGCGGGCGATGGGTCCACAGACTGCGGCGGTAGCTTTCTTCGTCCAGACAGGCAATGCGGACGCCGTCTGCATCCGGCTCAATATGTTTGGCCTCGATATCCATGGAAATTTTGGCCAGATAGAGATTGGGGCCGATGCCGGCCGTGGCGGTGATGCCGGTGTCTGCCAGTACGCTGCGTATGATCTGCCGCGCCATTTCGTAGGCGCTCAGACCGCAGGCCTTCAGGTAATGGGTCACGTCCATAAAGACCTCGTCGATGGAATAGACGTGGATGTCCTCCGGAGCCACATAGCGCAGATATACGGAATAGACCTGCGCGCTCCTCTCCATATAGAGGGCCATTCGGGGAACGGCCACGATATAATCCAGAGAAAGCTGCGGCGATGCGGCCAGTTCCTTACTGTCCTGAGAGGAGCCGGAGAACCGGCGCCCTGGAGCCCGGGTCAGACGCTGGGCGTTGATTTCCTTTACCTTTTCGATTACCTCGAAAAGGCGGGAGCGTCCGGGTATGCCGAAGGCCCGCAGGGACGGGGAGACCGCCAGGCAGATGGATTTTTCGGTGCGGCTCAAATCGGCAACCACCAGGTTGGTAGTCATCGGGTCCAGTCCCCGCTCCATACATTCCACCGAGGCGTAGAAGGACTTAAGGTCGATGGCGATATAGGTTCGGTTTTCCATGGTCTTCCTCCCTTCTTCCTCTCTTTTATCTCTGTAATCTTAATCTCTGCAATCTCTGTAATCCCAGCGGCCTTTGTTAAAGGGCGGCTTTCCTGCGTTGAGAAAAGGCTGCCGGCAGCAGGATCAGGCTGCGGGCCCATAGGCTTGCAGGTATCAGTTTTTGCGTATCAGGGAACTGATGCCGCGCACTGCGCCGAAAAGTACGCCGGCACAGGGCCAAATGATCCAGGTACGGTGCCATTCCATAGTGTAGAAGCTCCATCCCAGATAGACTGCGGTGACGATGCACCAGTACACGGTGTCAATGGCGTCGTTTCGTTTTTCCTCCAGTTTGTGCGCTCTGGAATAGTCGCCCTCTTCCAGCAGCCGCTCAAAACCCCCAAAGCGTATGCAGGTTCTCACAAGGAAAAATACGCCCAGAGCAGCCAGGATCAGACCAAGATCCAGTCCGATGACAGGCAGCATGCCCTCCTCGTCCAGAGCGCCTCCTATAAAAAGAGGGATGATGCTGGTAATGCACAGGGCCACACCCACCACCAAAGTCATGCTGTGTACGGATTCATACTGTTCTTTTTGCTTTTTGACAACGCCCTCCACCCCGTAGGACAGCTCGATGGGCTCTTTTTCCAGGTAGTCGTAGGGCTCCAGTCTTTTTCCAAAGAAAATAAACAGAGACACGGCAATTGCAATTAGAATAAATAATAGGGGCATTCCGACTCCGAGAGCGATGGCTTCCGGAATCATATAGCCGCCTTCATAATCGGACAGGCCGCCCAGGAGAATCAGCGCGGCGGGGGAGAGGATGCAAAGGGATACGCCCAGAGCGATCTTGCCGGCTGAGGCTTGCAGGATATTGAGGTAGGCGTGAGCCTCCTCCAGAGATACGGAGCGGACCGGCTCTTCGTCGAAGGCGCTGCCGGTGTCGGCCTCTTCGTCCTCTGGCTCCATGGAGTCCTTCAGCAGATAATCGGTGCTAACGCCGAAAATTTTGCTGAGGCGGATGATCTTATCCAAATCCGGGATGGAGGCTGCGCTCTCCCATTTGGATACGGACTGTCTGGATACACCCAGCTGGCTGGCCAGCTCCTCCTGGGACCAGCCGTTTTTCTTTCTCAAGTCGATAATCTTGTCTGCTAATATCATGTACTTTCCTCCTGTGGATATACGTTTTGATTTGGAAGCTTTACCGGAAACAATTCCGTCTGCCGTAAGCGTATTCACCATAGCAGAAAAGCCGGTTGCCGGCCACCAAGGGCGGTTGGAAATTTGTCAACTGCCAGTTGCGGCGTGAAAATCTGGAGCAAAACAAAACATCAGTTCGTTTTTTTAAGCATATCACATTTTGGCAGGGGAGTCCAGAGACTTGTCGGCGGACATTTTGGAAATATCAGGCGAACGCTCAGAACCAGGACGGAGAGGCCGATGGCAAAGCCGGCGGCTGTATCCGTCAGATAGTGAGCTCCCATGATAATGCGCGACAGAGCCACCAGGGCTGTCCAGACGAGACCGACTGTAAAGAGAAGGGGACGGCGTGGGGAGAGGCGGGGGCGCAGTTCAGGAAGAAGACAGAGAAGCATCAGGGCAGAGGCATTGGCCGTGTGGCCGGAGGGAAAGCTTTTGAATTCGTCGGCTCCTATGCCGGTGGGCAGGAGCATACTGCGCAGAGAAGGGTCGGGCCGCCACCAGGGGATAAAACCGACCCGGCTGTCGGCGGCTGCCAGCCGCATCCTCGGTCTGGCCCACAACAGCTTGAGGAGGTTTACCAGCAGATAATCGAGAGCGATCACCATCAGAATCGCCGCGCTCACCCGAAGAATGGTCTTTTGGTCCGCGCTGCGGCTCAGACGGCTGATTATGTATATGGTAAGGAGAGAAGCAGTAATTCCGATCAGCGGGGAGAGACCGTCAGGCAGCGGCAGATATCTCCCTGGGAGACTGGAGGCCAGCGAGACACCGAGCAGAATGAGCCATATACCGGCCATGATAAGCAGGCCGCTCCTGATGCCATGGGTCCGGCGTGCGGCCGTAAGAAGCAGGGAGCCTGCCGCACAGACCCCCAGGGCCGCCGGGTATTCGCCAAAGGCGGCGAAAAACAGGCCAAAGGGATTGCTCTGGTCGTAGAGACGGCAGGAAATCGGAAAGTCCCACAGACTTCCGAGGATCATCATAATAAAAAGAAAGAGAAAGGGCCACAGTCCGGCCAGCTTATGAAACAGAGAATATGTTTGCCTGCGATTCATAGAGTAACACCTCCCGTAACAGTATAGCATCTATTTGCTTTAACGCATATCTATGCCGGCTAAAAAATGAAAAGTCCCTAATAATGAAAGATACAATTGGCAAAAATCCCGGAAAGGATATTATGTATGCGCAGCAGACATGATATAATTATTGTTAATTCAGAAAGAATGGTAGTGTCAAGTAATCTATGAAAAACTGAGCCGAAAAAAATAGGCTCAATAGAACCTTGAAAATTGCAGATATCGATGCCGAAAAGCTCTCCGAGGGCTTAGGGCGCTGCCCTAAGAACCCGCAAGGGACCAGTCCCTTGACCCAATATCGGGCTCTGCCCGAACCCGTCCTCGCCGGAAGGCAGGAAAAGGGCGCAATTG
>CALWLM010000132.1 GCA_944381515.1 uncultured Lachnospiraceae bacterium
AAAAGAGCCGGCTGACCTGGCGTCAGTAAGCTCTTTTCGCAGTTATTCGCAGATATTTGCAGCTGTTTGCAGCCGTATGCGGCTGTGCGAAGCTATATGCAGCTGCCGGTCAGACTCAATCGTCCCAGTCGCTTTCCGCCTTCAGCACATCTCCTGTCAGCGCATCGATTTCATAGTCGTATTCTGTGCGATCCACGCGGAACTCTATCTCATAAATCATACGCCCGTCATCCCGGTCCAGCTCCACTTTCTGATGGCTGATCTGTCCCTCCGATACTCCGGCGTTCGCAAGAGCGGCGTTCAAAGCAGCCGTTTCGCCGATATATTCCCCGGAAGCCGCCTGGGTTGTCGGCTGCTGCCCTTCCTGGGCAGATTCCTGCGCTGCAGGCTGAGTCGGCGCCTGGGTACTCTGCTGTCCACCATACTGCTCGGTACTGTTTGCGAGAACAGACCCGCTGTAAAGGTCTATTTCATACTCATAGCGGGTATTTCCCACCTTAAATTCCACTTCATAATACTCCGGGCGGCCATCGTCATACTCCAGATAGGAGTTCAGATAGACGGTATCCGACTCGGCAACTCCTGCATGAGCCAGAGCAGCCTGAGCAGCCGCATCCTCACCGATAAAGGCGGAGGTATCTGTCGTCTGGCCTCCGGTATTTCCCGATCCGGAGTTCTGTCCCTGAGAGGTATGATCCTCCTTCTCGTACTTTAAGACCTCTCCCGACACTGCGTTGATATCATATTCGTATTCTGCGGTTTCCGTACGGAACTCGATTTCATACACCATAATTCCGTCTTCACTGTCAAATTCAACTTTGGAATGGCTAAGGTCGCTCTCCGCTACGCCGGCATGGGTCAGGGCCGCCGCCAGAGCGTCCTCTCTGCTGATATACGCCTTGTCGCTGGCCGTGCCCGTCTGTGTCACCGTGTCGCTGGAAAGCTGCTTGGAGGAAGCAATCAGCGCAATCTCGTTGATGGACATGGGTGCCAGCGAATCAAAGGTCAGGGTTGCGTCCTGGGCAATAACCTCCTGGATCAGAGCGGCCTTACCCAGAGAAATCCCGTACTGTTCAGCCAAAGCCTGAAGTTCTGCATTATCCGCGCTCACAGTCTGACTCAGCACCGCCGCGTCCATACTGGAAGAAGAATCTGTCTGCATGGCGTCTGCAATGGCCTGGGAAACCTTCTGCTCGATTTCCTGGCTCTTAGCCGCATCGTTGTTTTCCACCGACACCAGAATGGAATTCTGCAAATCGCCCAAATATCCCTTCTGCAGCATGGAACCAATAATGGCGTTGACCGCCACCTCCAGAGAGGTGTTCTGCAAATCCATTGTTCCCAAAATTTCCTTGGCATCATCGTTAAGCGCTTCCGCCGAAATCACCTTTTCGGCAGCGTCCACATACAGGGACAGGCTGGGATTCACATCCAGCATTACCACAGAATCCACCTGCGGCGTCTGACTGCGGTTAAGCAGGCTATAACCTCCAAAGCAAAGTACAAAAGCGGCAGCCACAGCGGCAATAGCCGCCAGACCGGTTTTTCTTCTCTTTTTCTCCGACATTTTTATTACAGCTCCTTTCATCTGTCCGCCCTCTGTCTGAGAGCTTATAGGTGTGTCTGAAGTTGATCTTACATCACCACAGGAAGAAAGAATGCTGTCCAGTTTGTCCGGGGCAGCGTGTTCCACCGCTGTGCGGATATACCGCTCTATCTCATGATCTCTCATTATCTGTCTGCCTCCTTCAGCGCACCTCGCAGCTTCTTCACGGCGCGGTTGTATTTGGAAAGGACCGTCGGTAACCTTAAGTCCAGCAGCTGGGCGATCTCCCGATGCTTAAATCCTGTCATGGCATGAAGCACCACGATCTGTCTCTCCTCATCGGACAGGATTCCAAGAAGAGCGCCAAGCACCATCCTGTCTTCCTGATCCACCAGGGGCTCGTCGGCAAACATAGCCTGCCAGTCCTCGGGAGCCACGGTTACGGTCCGCTTTTGCTGCCGGATCGTCATCAGAGCCAGGTTTCTGGTGATGGTAAACAGCCAGGCAAGGGGTTTTCCCTTGGCCTGGTAGCCTCCTGCATTTCTCCACACCTGAATGTAGACATCCTGCAGGACATCCTCTGCATCCTGTTTATTTTTAAGGAGGGACAGGGCAAACCCATAAACGGCCGCATGGGTTTCATTGTACAGCTCTGCCAGAGCCTCCTTATCGCCTTTTGCAATTTTCGAAATACAGACCTCCATGATGCCGTCCTTCTCTCCGGATGATCCGTCCGGCACCGCCATGAATAGAGCAAACATGGCTTTCCTCCTGTTCACTTATATAATGCATCTTGCGCTGATTTTATTGCATGCAAAAAAATTTTTTTCGCCTGTCGGTTCGATGAGATTCATTATACCACACTTTTGGATACGCCGGGGAGAAAATCCGAAAAAGCGCCGAAGCTATGGGATCTTTATCCTCGCTCCGGCGCTTTTTATGCCGCGCTGTACCGGCCGCCCGGCGCAGATGCCGTCATCTGCCCCGGTAAAGCCGCATCCGTTTTATGCGTCTTTTATTTTTTTGTATACCGTATTTCCTTCAGGTAATTATATATGGTAAAGTTCGTGACACCCAGACGCTCCGCCACATATTCTACGGAACCCTTCACATCAAAGATTCCCCTGTTTTCCAGGCCCTCTACCACCGCCAGTTTATCTTCCTTCTGCATATATGACACCGGCTTGCTGGCGGTCTCCAGTTCCGCCCGGACGATGGATTCCATCACCTCACTGATATCGTGGGCAAACAGCTCGCCCGTCTGTCCCTCATCCTCTGCCGGCAGTCCGCAGGCAGTCATCTCCTGGGCCAGCTTGGATGCCACAATGAAATCCGTCAGATCCTGATTGACACAGACGCTTCCGATAATGTGCCCTTCCTCGTCCCGAATAAACATGGTGGAGGAACGCAGAATTCGGCCGTCGGGCAGCACGCTGCGGTAATTAATGCAATTAGGCGCATCGTCGCCGTACTGCTTAAGCACCTGCAGCAGATAGTTGGTCACGGGGCCGCCGATGCGGCGGTTCGTCACATTGCCTCCAATCGCCACAATAGAACTCTCCACATGGCTCAGGTCATGGAGAATTACCTCATAGCGGCTGCCCAGCGTCTGAGACAGACCTTCCACCAACTGACCTACTGCCAGAATATGAGGATGCAGCCCTTTTGCGATATTTTCCTGCTGCTCTTCCTGCTCTATTTTTTCCGCCATCGTTTCCCTCTGTCCGGCTATCCCTTCCGGTCAGGCCTCTTCCCGGTATGCAATAGCCTCGATTTCGCAGAGCACGCCCTTGGGCAGTTCTTTTACCGCTACGCAGGAGCGGGCCGGCATACTGACAAAGTACTTCTCGTAGATCCGATTAAACTCCGGAAAATCCCCCATATCTGCCAAAAAGCAGGTGGTCTTTACAACCTTCTCATAAGAAGAACCGCCGGCGGCCAATACGGCGCCCACATTTTTGCAGGACTGCTCCGCCTGCTCTGCAATGGTATTCCCCTCCACTTCGCCGGTCGCCGGATTCACCGGTATCTGCCCGGAAGAAAACACCAGATTTCCCAGAACCATTCCCTGGGAGTAAGGGCCGATTGCTGCGGGAGCTTCATTCGTTGCGATTTTCTGCATATCCATTTTCCTCCAATCTTTTTGGACTCGTCTATATTTCCAATTATATAAGTTCCGTTTCCGCATGTCAATAAATATTTGAAGTATTCAAATTTTTTAGTGTGTCTATCCTTTGCCTCATATCGTAATATAAAAGTCATGTTCCCTGACAACCTTATCCCGTCTTTCCTTGACTCCAATAATACGAGGTGCTAAAATATAGAAAAGCGAAAATTCCTATTGGGGAGGAGATTTTTATGGGCAAATCAACACAGTTTATCACCGATGTGGACTGCTACCTTTTTGGCAACGGCACCCATTATGAGATATACAAGAAGCTGGGCGCGCACCTGACAACGCAAAATCGCAAAAAAGGCGTACATTTCGCCGTCTGGGCCCCCCATGCAGCCTCCGTCAGCGTAGTCGGAGACTTCAACGGCTGGGATGCTTCCCTTAATCCCATGACGCCCATCGCCACCTCCGGCATTTATGAATGCTTTGTTCCCGGCCTGAAGGCAGGAGCACTTTACAAATTTGCCATCCACACTCAGGCAGGGGATACCATTCTCAAGGCCGACCCCTACGCCGTCTGGGCGGAGCTGCGTCCGGCCACAGCATCGGTGGTTGCGGATATCAGCGATTATACCTGGGGGGATTCCAAATGGATGGAGATGCGCCGAAACACGGATTTCCGCACCGCCCCCTATGCCATTTATGAGGTACACCCCGGTTCCTGGAAGAAAAACGGCGATGAATTTCTCAATTACCGCGAGCTTGCCCACGAGCTGGGCGCTTATATGAAGGACATGGGCTATTCCCATGTGGAGTTAATGGGTATCGCAGAGCATCCCTTCGACGGTTCCTGGGGCTATCAGGTCACCGGTTACTATGCTCCCACCTCCCGCTACGGCACTCCACAGGACTTTATGTATCTGGTGGACTATCTGCACCAGATGAATATCGGCGTAATCTTAGACTGGGTACCTGCACATTTCCCCCGCGACGCCCATGGCCTGGCCGATTTCGACGGGACTCCTACCTATGAATATGCAGACCCCAAAAAGGGAGAACACCCGGACTGGGGCACCAAGATCTTTGACTATGCCAAGCATGAGGTTTCCAATTTCCTCATTGCCAACGCTCTGTACTGGATTGAGCAGTTCCATGTAGACGGTCTGCGGGTCGATGCCGTAGCCTCCATGCTCTATCTGGACTATGGCAAATCCGACGGCAACTGGACCCCCAACCGCTACGGCGGCAATCAGAATCTGGAGGCAATTGAATTCTTCCGCCATCTGAATACCATTGTTCAGAACAGAAATCCCGGCGCTGTAATGATCGCCGAGGAATCCACCGCCTGGCCCATGGTAACCGGCGATCCCGCCGAAGGCGGCCTTGGCTTCTCCTTTAAGTGGAACATGGGCTGGATGCACGACTTTTTGGAATACATGAAGCTGGACCCCTATTTCCGCAGCTACAACCACAATAAGATGACCTTCGGCATGACCTATGCCTGCAGCGAGAATTTTATCCTGGTGCTGTCCCACGATGAGGTCGTTCATCTGAAATGCTCCATGATCGCCAAGATGCCCGGCCTCTATGACGACAAATTCAAGAACCTGAAAGTGGCCTATGCCTTCATGACGGGACATCCCGGCAAAAAGCTGCTGTTTATGGGCCAGGAATTTGGCCAGTGGCATGAATGGGATGAAAAGAAGGAACTGGATTGGTTTCTCCTCGATGAGGACAAGCATAAGGATCTGCAGGATTTTTATCGGGGCCTTCTGCACCTGTATCGCCGCACCCCCGCGCTCTATGAGAACGACTACGACTGGAGCGGCTTTGAGTGGATCAACTGCAACGACAGCTACCGCAGCATTTTCAGCTTTGTGCGCAAGAGCAAGACCGGCCGGGGCAATCTCCTGTTTGTCTGCAATTTTACCCCCATGGCCTACGACGACTACCGCGTCGGCGTACCCTGCCGCGGGCGTTACACCCTGCTGATGGACGAGGAAAAAGGGCTGTATCCCAAGATCGGCGACGCTCCCTCCTTCCTGGCGGAGAAATCCCCCTGCGACGGACGGGATCTGTCCATCGCCCATCCGCTGCCCCCTTATGGCATCCTGGTATACCGTTTTGACTATCCCAGAAAGAGGAAATCGACGAAAAAGTGAACGACATCCAAAAGCATTCTCATTCCAAGACGGCCGGTGAGGGCAATTCTCCCCGGCCGTTAAAGGAAAAAATTCTGTCAGAGCTGATTGACTGGATCAAGATCCTGACCATCGCGGCCATCGGCGCATGGCTGTGCAACACCTTCCTGTTGATGAACACAGAAATCCCCACCGGCTCCATGGAGGATACGATTCCAACCGGCAGCCGGATCATCAGCTCCCGCGTGCATTATTGGTTCTCCGATCCCGAACGGGGCGATGTGATTCTGTTCGAGCCCCCCGACGGGGACATTTACCCCTATGTAAAAAGGGTCATCGGACTGCCGGGGGAAACTGTGACCATCATAGACGGTCTGGTCTACATCAACGATTCCAGCGAGCCTCTGGACGAACCCTATTTAAAGGAAATTCCTGTCGGCGACTTCGGCCCCTACGTCGTCCCGGAAGGCTGCTATTTTGTCATGGGAGACAACCGCAACCACAGCAACGACTCCCGCTACTGGAACAACACCTTTGTTCCCCGGGACAACGTCTATGCCAAGGCTCTCTTCAGCTACTGGCCCAGGCTGTTCCTCATAAACTGAGCCGGCCAGGTTCTCAGTTTGCAATGCCGCACCGATGTTTGGCCGATGTCCGCTTCTCTCTGACAGGAAAAGCAGCCGGATCATAAAAGCAGCATATAAAAACGATATGCAGAATAACACGTAAAAATAATATGCAGAAATAACCCGCAAAAATAACAGCTGTTTAAAAAAGAAGACCTTTTGGATTTCTCCAAAAAGTCTTCTTTTCTTTGTCTCTGTTTATTTATCTTCCCAGCACCTCGTCCATTCTCTCTGCGATCTGCTGTACTCTGGCGGAAGGCGTATAGCCCTCGATGCCCAGGTTCTCGCGGAAAGAGGCGGCCACTTCCGTCAGGTCGTTCACCATAACAATGCTGCCATATGGATTGACCGTTCCGGTATAACTGTTTTCCGTATCCACCAGCTTGATATGCTCCAGCTCCGATACGCTCAGAATATCCATCACGTCCTTGGCAAAGAACAGCATGTTGCCGAGCGTCATATCCGAATACATATTCTCGTAGGCAATGCCGACCAGCTCAATATATTTGTCATAAGACATATCCTTGACCTTGTCATAAATCGCCATCAGCGCATTGAACTGGCGGTCGTTTCTCCTGTAATCGGAATCGATCTTGCGAACGCGGCAGTAAGCCAGCACTTCATCGCCGTTTAATACCTGCGTGCCGCCAGACAGCCCCCAAGCCGCATACTGCCTACCCATATGCTCCGCTTCCGCATCGGTCAGCGTCAGGGTCACGCCGCCCACCAGATCTACGATCTCCGGCAGAGAATCAAAATTCACCACAAAATAATTGGCTATGTCGATATCAAAGTTTTCCTCAAAGGTCTGCACCGCCAGATCTGCGCCGCCCGTGTAATAGGCGCCGTTCAGCTTGCCAAAGCCCTTGCCCTCGATATAGACAAAGGTGTCGCGGGGAATGGACGCCAGCGTCACCCGCTGCTCGTCCTTATTGACCGACATGACGATCATGGCGTCGCTGTGTCCAGAATAGCTGGTCCCGTCGATACCCATTAACAGGTAATGCGTCCAGCCTTCATCCTTGGACACTGAATGATCTTCCAGGGTCTCCAGATTTTCTCCCGCCAGATCCTCGTTTACCGTAGGCGCCTCCGGATCAATGGTCTCGCCTTCCTCCAGTCCATCGTTGTTAAAATCCACTCCGGCGCTTGGATTCTCTCCCTGTCCAGTATAAGGATCGGGCTTGGTCCGCGTCAAAACAAAAGCAGCCAACGCAATCAGCACAGCCAGAATTACCAATAGGACAATCAGAATCGTTCTCGACTTTTTGCTTGTCTTACGACCTCTGCCAGCTCTATCTGCCATCTTTTTCTCCTCCATATTCACCATTCTCTTTTGATAAATACCGCACCGGGCCAGCTGACCTGAACGGCCCGATGCAGGTCTTCCTAAAACAACAAGAGCCTGGCGCCGAACATGGCGCCAGGCCCGTTTGCTGTCACAATTATAACATGCAAGCAGAATATAGCAAGGGAAATCAGGCAACTTTAAGACAATCGTAAATTTGCACGGGTTTTGGATACAACTCCGACTATTTTAACTCCTCAAGAGCCTCCGATATCTGCTTAAGGCGAGCGCTGGGTTCATAATCGTCAATGCCCAAAGCCTCTCTCCAGCGAATAGCCGTCTGCTCCAGATTGTCTACCAGCACCACCGAACGGCCATCGAGGCTGGCCGCGCTGCTGTGCTCGCTGTCCACCAGCTTGACGTTTTCAATCGTGCCGTTCTCCGTGACGCTCAGCAGATCGCCCACCAGAGAAATGGCGCCGGCCAAAGTCATATCTGTGTACATATGGTTGTAAACCGTGCTGATCAGCTCGGTGTACTGACCTACAGACAGGTCCTTTACCTCGTCATAAATCGCCATCAGCACAGCAAACTGACGATCGTTGCGTTTGTAGTCCGAATCGATTTTGCGAATCCGGCAGTAGGCCAGCGCCTCCTTGCCGTTTAACACCTGTGTGCCGCCGGACAGCCCCCAGGCGGCATAATATTCGCCCATATGCTTTGCTTCCGCATCGGTCAGCGTAATGGTCACGCCGCCTACCAGGTCTACGATTTCCTCCATCGCAGCGAAGTTGACGGTAAAGTAATTCTCGATATCGATATCGAAGTTCTGCTCAAAGGTCTGGACCGTCAGATCAGCCCCGCCGTAGGCATAGGCATGAGTCAGCTTGTCAAAGCCGTTCTTTCCGTCGATATAGACCAGCGTGTCTCTGGGGACCGACGAGAGGACTACCCGTCCCTCATCCTGATTTACCGAGAGCACGATCATGGCGTCGCTTCTCTTGGCCGTATAGCTGTCGGTTTCGCCGTCCACGCCCAAAAGCAGGTAATGACTCCAGCCCTCGTCGCGGGTAGGCTGACTGCTGCTCTCCCCATCCAGCTGATCCAATGCCGAATTGGCGGCGTCCTCGTCGACAGTAGGCGTATCGGCTGCCGCCGTCTCTTCGTTTTCATCGCCCACCTCACGGTTAAAGTCCAGGGGAGTCTCCGGCTCCGGCTTACTGCGGGTCAGCAGAAACGCCGCAGCTGCAGCAAGCACCGCAAGTATAATCAGCAGTACAATCAACACCGTTACTTTTTTATTCGTTCTTTTTTTACTTCCGCGTCCATCGCTGGCCATCTGGGATTTCCTCCGTACATTTTTATTGTTCTCTAGTCCTTTTTCGTTCATGTCCTATTCTGTCGGTCCTGTTCCGGCAGAGTCGCATTTTGTAATTATATCTCCAAAGGCCAAAAAACTCAATATTTTCGTGATAAAATCCGCAAATAGCGCTGATAACCGGCCTTTCACGCTGCTAATCAGCCCCTTAGCCGATTTTGAGCCCGGCGGAAAGCTGCCTGGGGACACTATGGGGACACTATAAAGGATGCTCCGCTCCCTCTTTTTTCATTCTTCCTTTTTTGTTCTTCCTTTTTTATTCTCTCTCATTCCGCTTTTTTCAGCAGCAGGACGGACTTTAGTCTCTCCGCTCCCCTTCATTGTCGTAGCACTCGCAGAAGCGGGCCGCAAAGGCCGGCGGCTCCCCATGGACATACAAATGGGAAACGTCTCCAAGGGAAAGCACACGAAAGCTGGCAATGCCTTTTCTTCTCTCCTCCGTCGCCACCGTCGTAACCGAGGAAGGAGCGGCGCAGACTCCGTGCCACAGCACCATAGGCGATACATGGAGCAAATGCGCAAGAAGCACGCACTCCAGGCCGAAATGGCAGAAAAAGACCAGCGTGTCATTGTTTGCTTCCTCCGCCTGATATAAGTTGCCGTCGCGGCGATAGCCGTGCTCCGCCAGCAGCCGGTCAAAATTCTCCGTCACCCAGCGGTATTCTTCGCCTACCTGTCCTTCCCGCATGATTTCCGTATCCCACCAGCTATCCGCGCTGTAATACCGCTCGTCCACTGTCCAGTCCTGGGGCAGCCAATCCCAAGCGATATGGCTGCGCTCCGCCCGATCGGGGCGGTTGATGGACGGCATAAACTCCCTCAGCCATTTACATTCCACAGCGGTACGCCCCATTTTCTCAAGGGTCAAAGAAGCCGTATCCTTGGCCCGGCCCAAAGGCGAAACATAAAAGTCTTTTACCGTAAGCTTCGACAGGCGCTGCGACAAATATTCCGCCTCCCGCCATCCCTTTTCCGTCAGGGAGTCGATGGAGTAATCTGGGTCTGCGTGTCTGACAATCAAAAGCTTCATACGTTTATTCTCTCCTGTACAATAAATTTATCCTCTGCTATTTTAGCACAGGGAGGGCCGGAACGGTACCGCAAAAACGGAAAAATTCAGGTAAATAAAGATCTCTGTTCCCTATCAAAAATTTTACATGCCGTCAATGGCAATCCTTACAGCTTTCTGTTATACTTAAAATTGATGCGAATGCAGGCCAATGCGGCATTATGATTCCAGCGTTCCGAATTTTTAAAAGGGAGGGAAAGGCAGCAATGAGCACAAGGGAGAAGATGAACACAGCAAAATCCATCAATTTTAACGACAAAACCGGCTTTATCTGCGATATGGACGGCGTAATCTATCACGGCAATCAGATCCTGCCCGGAGTGACGGAGTTTATTCAATGGCTCCACGATGAAAACAAGCAGTACCTCTTTCTGACCAACAACAGCAGCTATACGCCCAGAGAGCTGCAGCAGAAGCTGGCCCGTATGGGTCTGGATGTTCCCCAGGAGCACTTCTATACCAGCGCCCTGGCTACCGCCGCCTTTCTGCGGGAGCAGGCTCCCGGCTGTTCCGTCTTTGCCATCGGCGAGGCCGGGCTGTTCAACGCCCTGTACGATGCCGGCATCACGATGAACGACGTCAATCCCGACTATGTGGTGGTGGGCGAAGGCCGCTCCTATTCCCTGGACACTCTGACCAAGGCCACCAACCTGGTCCTGTCGGGGGCAAAGCTGATCGGCGCCAATTCCGACGTATCCGGTCCCATCGAACACGGAATTGCTCCCGCCTGCCGGGCTCTGGTAGCCCCCATCGAGATGGCCACCGGCACCCAGGCCTATTTCTGCGGCAAACCTAACCCCCTGATGATGCGGACCGGCC
This sequence comes from uncultured Lachnospiraceae bacterium, assembly GCA_944381515.1. Lineage (GTDB taxonomy): Bacteria > Bacillota > Clostridia > Lachnospirales > Lachnospiraceae > RGIG7193. The sequence continues at coordinate 10,981 of CALWLM010000132.1, forward strand.
TGCGGATTCTGGACTGCCACTCCGCCGATGCGGTAATGGTCGGCGACCGGATGGACACCGACATAATCTCCGGCCTGGAAAGCGGCATGTCCACCGTTCTGGTTCTCTCCGGCATCTCCACCATGGAAACATTAAAGACCTATGCCTACCGCCCCAGCATCGTCCTGGACGGAGTGGGAGATATCGTATCCATGGCAAAAGCAATGAAATAAAGCAGAAAAAGGAATCCGAACCCTGTTCCATAGAACCAAGGTTCGGATTCCTTACGTGGAGCCGGCGGGGATCGAACCCACGACCTTTCGCGTGTGAGGCGAACGCTCATCCCGGCTGAGCTACGACTCCGTACTTGTCTAGTATACCATGTTTTTTTGAAAATGCAACAGGAATTTTTTAAAATTTCCCGGCAGCAAAGCCTGGCGTCTGTCATAAAGCAGGCCGCCACTTTCCATATCTGTGGCGGCCCCAATTCAAACTGCATACTGCCATTAAAAACGCATTTTATACGGCAGAAAAAGACAGGCTGATATCCAGGCTGAAGTATTATTACAGGAGGCAGGTCTTATTTCAGGAAGCCGTTGATAATCTGGGCCTCCGCCTCCTCTTCGGTCAGCCCCAGAGTCATCAGCTTGATAATCTGCTCTCCGGCGATCTTGCCGATGGCAGCCTCATGGATCAGCGCCGCGTCGATATCATTGGCCTCCAGCTGAGGAACCGCCAGAATGCGGGCGTTGCCCATAATGATGGCGTCGCATTCCGTATGGCCGCTGCAGGGCGCATTGCCCACAATGCGGGAGTCAAACTTCTGGTAGGACTCGTCCTGGGCCACCGAACGGGAAACCACATCGGCGCTGGCGTTTTCCCCATTCAGATTGACCAGATAGTCGCTGACCGCATTCTGGCTGCCATGGGTCAGAAGGCGTTCCCGCACCACCAGGCGCGCGCCTGCGGCCAGCTCCGCCACGGTCTTTCTCTGGGTGGAATCTACTCCCTTGATCTGGACCATCTCCATCTCCACGGAGCTTCCCTCTTCCATGTACACCTCCGTCACCGGATTGAGGATGCGCTTGCCGCGGCCGTCTCCCTCTCCATAGTGCTTCTCCACATAGCGCACCTTGGCGTTTTTGCCCACATAGAAGCGATGCACACCGTCGTGCTCCGAATCCTGGCTGCCGCAGTTGCTGATACCGCAGCCGGCTACGATGACCACGTCGGAGTCCTCGCCAATATAAAAATCGTTGTAAACCGTCTCCTTCAGCCCGCTTTCGCTTAAGACCACCGGAATATGGACGCTCTCTTTCTTTGTGCCGGGACGGATGCGGATATCAATGCCGCTGCCATCCTCCTTGGAAATAATATCTATATTTGCAGTCGTATTTCTGGCCGCCATCTTGCCGTTGGCGCGAATGTTATAAGCTCCCTCCGGCACCGTATGAAGGTCGGCCACCTCCTCCAGTATTCTCTTTTGAATCTCGTCCATCACTGCACCTCCGTTTCCTGATAAAATTTGCTGCAGCTGTCCACCGCCGACGCCGTACCCAGAAGCCCCGGCAGAATTTCCTCTCTGCTTCCCTGTTTTGTGATCCGTCCATCGGCAATGACCACAATCTCATCGGCAATATTCAGTATTCTCTCCTGATGGGAAATGATAATGATAGTGCCGTCCGCCGTCTCCCGCATCCGCTCAAAGACGCGGATCAGGTTCTGGAAGCTCCAGAGATCAATCCCGGCCTCCGGCTCGTCAAAGACAGACAGCTTGGTTCCTCTGGCTAAAACCGTAGCAATTTCAATGCGCTTAAGCTCGCCGCCGGACAGGCTGGCATTTACTTCCCGATTGATATAATCCCTGGCACACAGGCCCACCTCCGACAGATAGTTGCAGGCGTCCGCCACCGACAGCCGCTTCTTGGCCGCCAGACGAAGCAGATCCAGCACCTGAATCCCTTTGAAGCGAACCGGCTGCTGGAAAGCAAAGCTGATTCCCATATTGGCCCGGTCCGTAATACTCTTGTCTGTGATATCCTCGTCCTGGAAATATATCTTGCCCGATGTCGGCTTCTCAATGCCGGCAATCAGCTTGGCCAGAGTGGACTTGCCGCCCCCGTTGGGACCGGTGATTACGACAAATTTATGGTCCTCCACACTCAGGCTCATATCGCGGATAATTTCTTTCTGCCCCTCTTCTGCCGGCACCTCAAAAGAAATATTCTCTAATCTAAGCATGTTTTCCTCCAATCCTGCGATGAAAGCCCGTCTCAGTGGGCAGACAGACCGCGTGCCAGCACGAAGCCATCTGCGGAACTTTCATCTATGGTTTTATCCTTATATTCTCGCTGTATTCGCTATTATATACCATTTCTGTCCGTTTTACCAGTGGTTTGCGCAAAAACCTACTAATTCAACATGTTTTACAAGCAACGCCCGGATTTCCGCGGTTTTCATGCCTTTCTTCACAAAACAGGAGCCGGGGACTACGCCCCGGCTCCCGGTTTGAAAACCTGTTTCCGCTTCTAACTAAAGCATTGACGCATTCGCCTCACAGAGCTCCCTGTGCAGGCACGCAGCTCTGCGGCTATTATACTTTATACTATGTCCGCATTGCCATTCTGCGTTTTCTTTCTGCGGACCATTACTGCTGCCGCGCCGATTCCGCACAGCCCCAGTACCGCCAGGCTAATCCAGAGTCCTGCTGCGGTATTATCGCCGGTGGGCGCCGCGCCGCCCGAAGAAGGTCCGGAATTATTCTGGTTCTGATTTTGATTCTGTCCGGAATTCCCGGTATTTCCTCCCGCTCCTCCGGAGCCGCCCGGCGTCTCCTGCTCTGTTTTGACAAATTCCGCGAGGATCTCTACGTCAGCAGTCACATAGGCCCCCTTTACTGTGCCGGCTCCGGTAGCTGCATCGTAAGTGTAGCCTTCTGCCGGAATCAGCTGTCCTCCTGCCTTCACCTGAATGGTCTGCGGCAGAGTGTAGCCTGCATTGGCCTTAAGCGTAAAGGCAAATTCCTTGCCTGCTTCAACCGTTGCCGGGATATCCGCCGTTCCGCCCAGAAGCGTTGCCGTAACCCGCACCGTCTCCGGTTCCGGCTCCGGCTGGGCCGACGCGGCCATGATTTCGGAGCGGTCGCGCACCCTCAGACGGTTGCCGCCCGCATCGTGAGAAACAAAGCCCACCGCGCTGATATATGCTCCTTCCGCCACGAACTGTTCCAGCTGCCGGGAAGCCTCATCGGAATAACCGATATATCCGTCGATAAATACGCGGCAGCTTTCGCCGCTTTCATCCTGGATTTCGATGGTTTCCACGATCCCGCCGGCCAGAGTTACCTGCTGCACAACGCCCTCTACACGGACCAGTCTGCCAAAGTTCGTATCGTAATCGTTCGCCTCCCTGGTCGTCATGTCGGTAATCACCACGTCCCGGCTCCCCTCCAGAACCGTCACATTGATGGCCGAGAGCTGCTTATCGCCAATATACTCGCTGATGGAGCCGGTAACCATCACCTGGTCGCCGCGGCGGATTGTGTTGTCATCGATGGGGAAGACGTTGATACCGTTGCCTTTCTCATCCTGGATGTAGATCGTATTAAAGAAGGCGTTGCCTGATTCGGCCGTGCCGTTGGCCACAGTGCCGATGACGGTAAACACTTCTCCGTCCTGACCGGCCCTCGCCTCCATAATGGTGCTGATCTCAGGCTCTCTCTGCACCATGCTCAGGATATTCTGGGCGATGATGCCGTTGGAATAGCTGACCTGGTCCTCTGCCGCCACTTCGAAATTGGAGCAGAACACCGTGCCGGACACGAATACCCGGCCTTCTCCCACAGCTTCGGTAGCCATTGCCGCCACATCTCCCATCTGCACTACGGCCGTATCCGGATCATAGGGGCTGCTGTAGCTCTGCACCGGCTTGTCATGTCCCTGCGCAGGAGCCTTGCTGTTGATGGAATAGGTGGTGTCATGACCATAGACGATGGCGGTTCCCTCTCCCACGCTTACCGAGCAGCCGGAATAGGAGCTGTAGGCCAGACCGGAATCCACCACTCCCTCCAGGACCTGCTGCACCGCAGGGTCCGTACTCTCCGTGTTGAAATCATCAAAGTACAGGCGGTAGGGCTGTCCTCCGTTTTCGTTCGTATCGATCAGCTCATCGTCATTGACCCGCATGGTGGAGCCGATACCCTCCAGCAGATTGTTGACCTGCTCATAAGTGGTATAGGGAAGTCCGCTGTTGGCATCCTGGTAATCGGCCAGTCCGCAGACGATTACCGTGCCGCCTCCCGCCACATAATCTTTTACAAGCTGAATAAACTCATCCTCAAACACGCTGGGCTGCGCATCGCCGGTATAATCGCTGGTATACTTAAGCGGAGCGGAGATTACAAACAGAGCCACATCCTCCAGGGTCTCTGCGGTGATCTCCTCACCGGGCTGGACGATTTTTACCTGGATATTCTCTGCCGTTCCCATGTTGATAAAATTGGTCATGTTGCCGGAATAGTATCCGTTCACATAGTCGTTATAATGCGTCCCGTCAATCAGAACCTTGGTGGCAATAGCCGGGTCGGAAACGCGTAGCTTCAGCACATCGGTAAAGGTATACTCCTCGCCTCCGATCACCGCCTTCATCTGTACATTGATGTTAAAGCCCCCGGCCTGAGAAACCGTGTACGGGAACTCATAGACGCAGGACATTCTGGAACCAACCACGCCTCCTGTTCCAAGCTGCGAAACATCAGCCGTATGGAAAGGCTCCTCCTGCCCCTCCATCGTGTAGGTCAGGGAAGTCACCGTCATATCTTCATTAAGGTTATTGAAAATCTGGCTGGAAATGCTGATCTCATCGCCCTTGATCGGCAGAGCCACATCGCTGGCCGTCTTGGAAACGCCGGCATTGACGCTCTCGCCCACCCATACGGGAGCCGTAACGGCGATATCCTTGTCCGCCTGGGTAATCCGCAGATAATAGTAGCCATAGCTGGCCGGCAGGTTATCAAAGGAAATCTCCGCCGTACCGCCCTCAAAGGTCTGCTCCGCCAGAGTCTGCCCGCCGTTTACGATAACCTCCACCTTGGCGGTGCCGGCCGTATCCGTGGGGTCCGAAATGGACACGGCAATATCGACCTCAGTCTGCTCGTCCAGAATAGAGCCCATGGCATTGCCGTTTAAAGAATACAGGATCGACAGATCATTATCCTCCGTGGCATAGACACGGTAATTTTTCATGGCATCATAGATGGCCTCCTCGGTCAGCTCCGTGGCCAGCACCACGCTGCGGGCCGTATTGGAGTCGCCCCAGTTGCCCTTGTGGTTGTCCTGGTTGTTGGTGGGGGCCACATGCCATCCTTTGTCCAGAGCCCGGGTGTAATAGCTGTAGGAGGGGAAATAGCCGCTGCTGCCAATGGCTCCCTCACCGTTGCCGACCTCGATTAACGTCATCTGGTTGTCCGTCACCGGATCGTACAGGGCAAAATCCATAAAATCGCCAAAGGTATCTCCCGGATGATTAAACTGGGAGATGGTCTCCGGATTCGCATTGAGCGTGTCAAAGTAGGCCTGCAGCACCTCGTAATTATCGCCCTTTCTGTAGGGGTCATAGTTGCGGCTTTCAAAGCCCTGGGAGTTGAAGGTATTGATATGGCCGGGCGCACCGCCGGACCAGGTCATCTCAAAGCCGTACAGCCCTACGAAGGTACCGTTCTCACGCTCGGTGATCCTGCGGGCTCCTTCACGGCCCTCCTTCCATTCGCTGCTCAGTTCTTCGGCGTTTTCATCTCCCAGATGCACGCCTCCGTCATTGTCAAAGGAATTGGAGTGATCGGTAATGGCCAGGAAATCCAGATTTTCCACTCTGGAAGCATGATCAAAGGCCTGCTCCACCGTGCCGGTTCCATCAGACAGATTGGTATGAGCATGAAGCTGGCCAAAATACAGATTATAATCTCCCAGAGACATAGGGGCCTTGTAGGTAAAGGTAAAAACCTCTCCCGTCTGCGCCTCTGTACCGGCCGCTTCATCGGCGGGTATATAGGCCACAGCCTTGATAATAACCGGTTTATCCTGAGCCGGCGTATTCTCAATTACAATCGGAGCCGTATATTTCTGCTCGGAATGACCCACCTCCGGGTCGGCCGGCGTCGTTCCGTCCATGGTCATTGTATAATAAATCTCTGCTCCCCCGGCAGCTGTCAGCGTAATCTGCTGCCCCGCTTCTGCGCTGGCGCCGCTTTTGGGAGATGCCTCTACCGCAAGCCCCTCGGCAGCAGGCTCCTCCGGTTCAGGCGTATCCGTCACCTTATAGAATTTCAGCTGGAACATTCCTTCGCTTCCGGCTGCAATATTATGATAGGCGCTCCAGTTGTTTTTTTCGGCATACCACTCTATATAGGCGCTGCGGACAGTATTTCGCAGATAATAAGTCCCGTCGGCCGCCTCTGTTAATTCCCATTTATCATTCTTTTCACCCAGAGGCATACTGCTATAGTCATCTCCCATGGCAAGATTCTGCCCATTGTAGGAGAAACTGTAGGTGCCGTCGTCGTTAGCGGCCACGGTCCAGATATCGCTGTCCGTATAGCCCGACAACGAGCCGTCCGCTCCTGCCGTCACATCCGTGCCTTTATTATAAAATCCGCTGTACGAAGCAGACAGAGCCTTGTTATAGGCCGGCGCATAGATGACCACCCGGTCGCCGTCCGCAATGGGACTTACAGGTTCGGGATCAGGACCCGGATCGGGATTCGGATCATCTTCCAGCACATAGAAGGACAGCTGGTATTGACCGTCCGTAGCGGCGCTGCTGGAGTCGTAGGTACTCCAGTTGCTGTACTGGGCATACCACTCCATATAATTGCCCCGGACGGTATTTTTCACATTGTAAAGGCCGCCGCCCAGATCGATCAGCTCCCAGTCGTCATTTACTGCGCCCAGATCCATACTGGAATAGCTTTCTCCCAGACCAATATTCTGGCCATTCTGCTGGAAGCTGTAGGTGCCGTCGCCATTATCCTTCACCGTCCAAACATCCGCAGCGCCGTATCCTTCAACTTTGCCATCCGTTATCGTAACCGGCGTCCCCACATTATAATACTGACCGGTCTTCTCCGATGACAGGGCCACATTATAGGCCGGCGCATAGATGACAATCTGGTCGCCGTCCGCGAAGGGCACCGTGGGAACAGGCTGGGGGACATCCGTCTTAATCGTATAGGAAAGGGTCTGCACCGCGCTGCAGACGCCGTCCAGTACCGCCACAGCCTTCAGCGTACATGCCTCTTGGATGACCGGCTTATTGCTGTCGTTATACTGCTGCCTCACGGCGTTGTTCGCATCCGAAGGGTCGCTTCCATCCAGGGTATAATAGATCTGCGCTCCCACCGTACTGCTGCTCAGCGTAATCTGCGTGCCGGCCTCCACCTCTCCAGCCTGAGGATCGGCTGCGGGAGCTGCTACCGCAGCCTCTTCCCCGCTGTCCTGCGTCAGCTTATACAGAGTGAATTGATAGGGATATCCTGCGGGATTTCCTTCTGCCGTCGTACTCCTATATCCTCTGAACTTATTTTCCGATCCCTTATTGCTGGCCAAATAGACCGTATCCTCTCCGGTTCCTGAGAAGACGAATTTGCCGTCTGCAAAGGTCCAGGCCCAGCTGTACTCTTCTTCTTTAATGCCGTTATTATTGCCGCCCTTCGGCGCAATATAGGTCCCGCCTCCGACCTGAATTTTCACACTCGATCCATCGACCGTCAGAGTGACCGCCGCGCTTCCCGGATTCACAATACTGTCGTCTGCTGCGGCAAGCGCCACGGCCGTCACCCAGGTTCCGTCCAATGGACCGACGGCATATCCGCTATCCACCATCATTACGTACTTGCCGCTTGTAAACTCATCTGCCGACGATATCTTCTGATAGGTTTCTGTCTCCGCCGCCGCGGCAGAGGCAGGAACCGCCGAAAATACCATGAGCAGAGCCAGCAAAGCCGACAGGGCTCTGTGCAGACCCTTTCTCACTTTTCCCATGAACGATTTCCCTCCTTCTGCTTTCTTACTTTTTTTCGTTCATCTGTCCGTTTATCTATTTAGAAGCGCGTTTTTCTCTGGCCATAAAACGCGCGCTGATTGCCGCCACAATCGGAACCGTGAGCAATATGCCCATGGCGCCGGCAATGCTCTGAATCACTTCAATACAGATATAATCCGTGTTAATCAGCTGTAAAAAAGGAATGTCGTAGGTCTGTACCAGGATCAGCATATTCAAAGAGGAACCGGCAAAGGCCAGGATCAGCGTATTTGCCATGGTTCCCATGGCGTCCCGCCCAATCTGCATACCGGAATGAAACAGCTGCCCTGCCGTCAGATCCGATCTCTGCTCCCGCAGCTCCCAGATGGAGGAAGCAATGCCCAGAGCCACATCCATCACGGCTCCCAGGGCTGAAATCAAGACTCCGCAGACCAGCAAGCCGCTGATTTTCAGGCCCTTGTCCGCCCCGTACAGAATCAAATTCTCCGCCTCCGACATATTAAATCCGTTGATCGGCGTAATATTTCCCACAATAGCCGCAATCCCTCCTGCCGCCACGACGCCCGTTACGCAGCCCAGAATGGCGCACCAGGTCTTGACAGAAAACCCGTTAAGCAGGATTAAGGCCCCCGCCGCCGTCACAGCCACAATGGCCACGGTAATCGCCAGCGCCGGAATCCCCCGAATCAGGCAGGGAATCAGAATAAACCAGATACAGCCCAGCGTAAAAAGGAGGCCAAGCAGAGCGCCCACCCCTTTCTTTCCCCCCAGCACAGCCAGAAGAATAAAGAAGAGCAGCACAAAAATCCCCAAAACCTGTCCCCGGTCATAATTAAAAAGAGAGGCATAATACCCGCCGTCCTCATCGGTCATAATCCGTACTATGATTCGGTCCCCCTCCTCCAAATCCACGTTAAAAAGAGCGCTCATATAGTTGGTAAGCCGCATGATTTCATCCCTGTGAGCGCCGGTCAGCAGGCGGATCTCCAGCTCCTGCGTACCTACCCGCCGTCCCTCCGCATAATCGTAGTCGGCAGACGCATCATCCTCCAGAACAGCCGTAACCACAGCCTTGTCGTAAACCATCTGACTGGCGCTGGTGGGCACCTCTCCCTCCTCAGACCGGTTAATCCAGATGCCAAAGCCTGCAAGGACAAGCAAAATCACCGCCATAACAGACAGGCGGACAATATTTTCACGTTTTCTCAGCCAGCGTCCGCCCTCTTTCATATCCATTCTTATTTTTTTACCGACACTATTTGCCATATTGTTTGGCCCCTCCACTGCGTATTTCCATCTGGAAGCATACAGGGAAACCTTTAAAAACAGATTATGCCCAGTTCAAAAAACACAAAAAAAGATGTTAAATCGAGAGCACAAAGCTCCGATTCAACACCTTTTTCATTTAATGTTTATCATTTATGTAAAATTATCCTATAATATTTGTTGCAGCCTTTTGTCACAAAGGCTTATGAGTCCTTAAGGCTTATCGGTCCTCATTGTCTGCGGCAGAACTTATCTCTCTACCATAATCTTTAAAATTTCACGGTCCGTCTCCCGCATTCCCTCCCGGCCCAGCAGGCCCACGCAGTCTATGGTATTCTCAATCCCTTTTTTGACGATTCCCTCTCCGCCCCGGAATTCCCGGCCGTTTTTCGCCATATCGAGAGCCAGCAGCGAGGAATCCAGAGAGGCGGCGATCTTGGCCGCACAGGAGGGCTTGGCCCCGTCGCAGATCATTCCCGAGGTGATGGCCAGGCAGTTGACCACCTGATGACGAATCACGCTGTCGTCCTCATGCAGCAGCCAGGCGATGCCCGCCCCTGCCGCGCAGCCGGCGCTTACGGCCCCGCAGTAAGCCGACAGACGGCCGATTCCTGCTTTTTGATGAAGGGAAAGAAGATTGGCCAGAACCAGGGCCCGGTACAGCTCTTCCTCGCTGGAGCCCAGGGTCCGGGCATATTCGATCACCGGCACGGACACCGTAATCCCCTGATTGCCGCTGCCGGAATTGATGATTACCGGCATCTCGCAGCCGCTCATTCTGGCATCGGAACCGGCCGCCGCCATTGCCTTGACCCGAATTTTCACATCCGAGCTGTCATTGCAGGTAAGAATCGTCTGCCCCACGCAGGCGCCCCAGCTGTTTTGCAGTCCTTCCTGGGCAATGGCCAGATTATACCGGATCTGACGCCCGATCACCTCCCGCACGTCTGCCAGGTCGCAGGTGCGGGCAAAATCCAGAATATCCTCCACGGTCATGAAATCCTTTTCGGTCCGGGAACCGCCGCCTTCTCCGCCGCAGTCCACCGTTCTCTCAAGCAGGACTTCCCCGTTTTTCTCTATGTACACGATGTTGGTGTGCTCATTGACGATCCGAACCACCGCTCTGTCCTGTCCTGCCGTCACTGTGACAATGAGATCAAAGACCAGGCCGGACGAAGCCACCCGCACTTCCACCATGTTCTGTTCAAGCAGCTGCCGCACCCTCTCCTTCTGCTCCTGGGAGACCTGGCTGATTACCTCCAGCTTTTGCTCCGCTTTACCGGCGACCGCTCCGGTCAGGGCCGCCGCCTCAATCCCCTTCATGCCGTCTGTATTGGGCACGGTAACGCTTTTCACATTCTTAATGATATTGCCGCTGGCCTCCACCAGAATCTTTTCCGGAAAACACCCCAGCACGTCCCTGGCCCTGGCTGCCGCATAGGAAATGGCAATGGGCTCCGTACATCCCATGGCCGGCACCAGCTCCTTTTTCAGCGTTTCCACATATTTCTGATAAAGCTCACTGTCTCGTTTCATCTTACCCGGTTCCTTTCGCTGTT
>CALWLM010000133.1 GCA_944381515.1 uncultured Lachnospiraceae bacterium
GACTGGGCGATCTGCCGGCAGCCGGTGGTCATTTCAATAAAACCCATGGCGGCGCTTTTGAGGGCGGGCCAGGGAATAGGGAGAGCATCCACCCATACCTCCGCTATGGAAAACAGCATCATATAGCCACCGATCTTTACCATGACCTCAAAGCTGGACATCATGGATGACTCCAACTGAGAGAGGACGGAGAGGCCGGTGGTTTTTTGCGTGTAAGAGGCGCAGACAAGGGGAGGATCTTTCCTGGCCGGCGCGGCCTGCGAATCGTCCCGCGCTTCGTCCCGCGCTCCGACTCTTCCGATTTGGCGGTGCATCCTGCGCAGAGCCCGATAGAGAAAGCTGACAAAAAGGGCGGAGCCGTATACGCCTAAGAGCAGAGGGATAACGAAGAAAAAACTGTCCTGGCTGCCGGCGTTTCTTTGACCGGCGAGGAGAGACAGTCCCAGATAGCCGGTGAGAAACATGGGGCTGGGCTGATTGCAGAAGGACAGCAGATATCCGGCCTCCTCCCGGCTGATGTCGCCTCTCATGAGAAGGGAAGCGGTGGTCTTGGCTCCCATGGGATAGCCGCTGAGAGCGCCGACGAAGGCTGCGTAGGAGCCGGAGCGGCTCACATGGAGGACATAGGATAAGGGCCGGTGAAAAAGCCTGGTGAGATAACTGTCCGCCCCGACTCTCAGCAGAAAATCAGCCAGAATCATACAGGGCAGCAGCGTAGGCAGAACGGTCTGGAACCAGAGTAAAAGTCCTGCGGCGGCGCCGGACAAGGTAAGAGAGGGAAAAAGCAGAGCCAGGGCAAACAGCAGGATGGCAAGCAGACGGACAATAATGGTTTTCATATCACATTATATTGATTTTTTCGGACAGATATGTCACAATAGGAAGGGTTACCGTGACAATACAGAAATTGGAGGTTATATATATGGAAAGAAGACTGGCTGGCCTTGCGCCTGAACGTGTCTGGTATTATTTCGAGGAGCTGTGCCGTATCCCGCATGGATCGGGAAATACAAAGCAGATCAGCGATTACTGCGCAAATTTTGCCAAAGAAAGGGGACTTCGTTATATCCAGGACGAGGTGGGCAACGTGATTATCTTTAAGCCTGCGGCCCCCGGCTACGAGGGCGCGCCGGCGGCCATCATCCAGGGACATCTGGACATGGTGGCGGAGAAGACGCCGGGCAGCAGCCATGACTTTCTGAAAGACCCGCTGGATCTCTTTGTGGAGGACGGCTGGGTCGGCGCAAGGGATACTACTCTGGGCGGCGACGATGGTATTGCCATTGCCTATGCGCTGGCTCTTTTGGAGGATGACAGTCTGAGCCATCCTGCTCTGGAGTGCGTCTTTACTGTGGAGGAGGAGACGGGGATGGATGGAGCCTATGCTCTGGACATGTCCGTTTTGCAGGGCAAATATCTCCTGAATCTGGACTCTGAGGAGGAGGGAACGGTTCTGGCCAGCTGCGCCGGCGGCCTGCGCAAGATCTGCACCCTGCCGGTGGAGCGTCGGGAGGCCGAGGGAACAGCTTATCATCTGGAGATCACCGGCCTTAAGGGCGGACACAGCGGCGCAGAGATCCATACGGAGAAAGGCAATGCCGTTATTCTGATGGGAAGGCTGCTCTACGAGATCAACAGGGAGCTTCCCATGGTGATCTGCGCTCTCAAAGGCGGCCTGAAGGATAATGCAATTCCCAGACTCTGCGAAGCGCAGATTTTGGTGAAGAAAGAAGATGAGGAGAGGCTGGAGCAGCTGGTCCGGGCTGTGGAGAAAGATTTGCAGGAGGAGTTCAAGGTGCAGGACCCGGATGTGGCTGTCCTGTGCCGGGCAGAAGGAGAAACGACGGCTATGGCTCTGACGCCTGCGTCCACCACGAAGGTGCTGTTTTTCCTCAATACCTGTCCCAACGGTGTGCAGGCCATGAGCCATCAGATCGAGGGCCTGGTAGAGACTTCTCTGAATCTGGGGATTATGGAGCTGGGACAGGAGGCTTTTGTGGCGCATTTTTCCATTCGCAGCTCTGTGCGTTCCCGCAAATATGTGCTGTGCCACAAGCTGGAATTTCTCTGCGAGCTTCTGGGCGGAGAGGCTGAGTCCACGTCGGAATATCCGGAATGGACCTTCCGGGCGGACTCCCATCTGCGGGACGTGCTCTGCGCGGTCTATGAGGAGCAGACGGGCAGAAAAATGGAGGTTCAGGCCATTCATGCAGGCCTGGAGTGCGGTTTGTTTGACGATAAGAAGCCGGGCCTGGACATGATTTCCATCGGTCCGGATATGAAGGATATTCATACGGTTTCGGAGCGTCTTTCCATCGCCTCTGTGGAGAGGACCTGGAAGCTCTTGTGCGAGGTGCTGAGAAGGCTTAAGGACTGAACCAGCGAATCGAATCCGTGAAATTTACCTTTCCCTGCAAAATATGCTTTTCTGGGGCATATACTGGATGAGAAGCCTGTCCTTCAGACGGCGCTTCTGCCAGTACAGGGGGGTGTCAATTTGGAGAATAAAAAATTTGCGGCGGTTCTGTTTTATCTGCCGGCCTTGGTGTGTCTGGGACTGTTGATTCTGTCTTTTCACGATTATTTCAGGAACCTGGGGGCCTATGTCTGGCAGGGGACCATCCTGCGGGAACCGGAGGACGATATTTTCCGCGCCATGGATTTCGGAGAGGAAGGCTTTGACGAGATTCTCAGATGGGCCGGTGAAAGCGGCGCAGATCCGGGAGAGGCCCTGACTGTATGGATGGCGGCAGCAGACTACGATCTTGCCGGTATTCGGACCGAGGGGCTTAACGCCGGACGCTACGAGGAGCTTCGCGGCGAACTGGAGGCGGAGAATGCGGCCGGTTTTGCGCGGCTTTCCCAGATCTATGGAGCCCTGGCTGAGGATCTGGAGGTTTTCCCGGTTCCGAAAAATACGGATTCGGCCTGCCGCTTTGTCACCTATAAGAATGGCTGGGGGGACCCCAGAACCTATGGAGGAGACCGCCGCCATGAGGGCTGCGATGTGATGGGCGATTCCTACGCGGATGGAACCTACCCGGTTATCAGTATGACGGACGGGGTGGTGGAGCAGATGGGCTGGCTGCCTTTGGGAGGCTGGCGGGTCGGTATTCGCAGCGACAATGGGATATACTATTACTATGCCCATATGGACTCTTACGGCGAGGGCATCGAGGCGGGAGCCAGGGTGGAGGCCGGCATGGAGCTGGGGCGTATGGGTTCCACCGGTTACAGCGATGTGGAAGGAACCAGCGGCAATTTTGCCACCCACCTCCATGTGGGAATTTATATTCCGGTGGAGGGACAGGAGGATTTGAGCGTAAATCCTTATTACCTGCTTCTCTATCTGGAGGGGGAGAAAGTAACAACCGCGGAGTACAGCTTTGAAAAGCTGCCGGCTTCGCAGTAAAGGAGATGTGTATTTATGGAATTGTATGCCTGGAGAGAAAAACTGGCGCCCTATGAGCTGGCGGTGGAGGAGCTGGTGATTAAGTTCCGCCGGATGATGACGGATTACCGAGCCGCCAGCCGTTATTCCCCCATTGAGGAGGTGACGGGGCGGGTTAAAACGATTTCCAGCATTTTGGATAAGGCTAACCGCAAAGGGGTGGAGCTGGAGGAGATTGAGGAAAAGATCGACGATATTGCCGGCATCCGAATCATCTGTCAGTTTGAGGAAGATATTATGACGGTGGTGGGGATTATCCGGCAGATGCGGGATCTTACAGTGGTCAGCGAGAGGGATTATATTACGCGGCCCAAGAAGAGCGGTTACCGCAGTTATCACGTCAACGTCCTCTACGATGTGCAGACCATATACGGCTGCCGTCAGATCAAGGCGGAGATCCAGATTCGCACCCTTGCCATGAATTTCTGGGCTGTGATCGAGCATTCGCTGCAATATAAGTACAATGGAGACATTCCGGAGACGGTGCAGGAACGGCTGATTGCTTCGGCCAGGGCGGTGCAGAGGTTGGATACGGAGATGTCTTCCATCCGCGAGGAGGTAGTGGATTCGCAGAATATGTTCCGCAAGGATGCGGTCAACGTGGCGGACATTCTCAACAATCTGCAGAATCTGTACCGAATTGCAGACAAGGACGCCATGCTGAATATCCAGAGAGAGTTTTATGAGATCTACAAGAGCGGAGACAAGGAAAAGCTGAAGGAGTTTGGCCGTCAGTTGGACGAGCTGGCCGCCGATAAAAAGGCTCAGAAGCTGGCATAAGCAAAGGATAAACTACAGGGAAAATCACGGGGAAAACCACAGGATAAACCACAGGGAGGTCGTTTGTATGCAGCTGCCGCAGGATTTTGGGATGCGGATGAAAAAAGAACTGAAGGATCAGTGGGAGGCCTTCCTGCAGGCTTATGAAAAGCCGCCGGTCCGGGGGCTCAGGTTCTCCTCCAGGCGTCTGGGCGCTCTTGGCGGGGGCTGCGAGGCCGAACAAAAAGAAGCGCTTAAAAGACTGCCTTTGGGCGAAGAGGTGAGCTGGTGTGCCGCCGGCCGCTATATTGATGAATATGAGGCCGGCGAGGGCCGGCCGGACAGGGGGCCCGGATCGGACCCCCTTCATTTCGCCGGTCTCTATTATATACAGGAGCCCAGCGCCATGCTGCCGGCGGCCATGCTGCAGGTCAGGCCCGGCGATCGGGTTTTGGATCTGTGCGCCGCTCCCGGCGGCAAGTCCACGCAGCTGATCGACGACATGAAGGATGAGGGACTTCTGGTGTCCAATGATATCAGCGTTTCCAGAGGCAGGGCTATTGTTAAGAACCTGGAGCGTTTTGGGGCCGGAAGGATTTTGGTGACGGCGGAGAGTCCGGAAAATCTGGCTGCGGCATTTCCCGGATTTTTTGATAAGATATTAGTGGATGCGCCCTGCTCCGGCGAGGGAATGTTTCGGCGGGAGCCCTCGATGCGGGAGGAATGGGAACGTAAGGGGCCGGATTACTATGTGCCGCTTCAGAGGCAGATCCTCTGCGAGGCGGTGAAGATGCTGCGGCCCGGGGGCAGTCTCGTCTATTCCACCTGTACGTTTAACCGGCAGGAGGACGAGGAGAATGCGGCCTGGCTGGCGGCGGAATATGAGGGGCTGCGTCTGGTCGGCGAGAGAAAGCTGATGCCGCACAGGGAGCGGGCAGAGGGCCAGTATGCCGCTCTTTTTGAATACATGCTGCCGGAGTCAGACAGGAGAAATAATGAGGACGGTCTGGCTGGCGGCGGCAGGGTGGTAAGAGCCAGCGGTTTTACCCCCTACCGCGCGCTGGGAAAGAAGGAAAAGGAGAGCTGCGAGGCCTTTTTTGCCCTTACCGGGCAGACCTTCTGCCGGGACCGGTGGCAGGTGCTGGACGGACAGCTCTATG
>CALWLM010000134.1 GCA_944381515.1 uncultured Lachnospiraceae bacterium
GCTGCCACTAACGCCGCCATCTGTTCCGTATTACCGGTGCCGCTCCAATATACTACCGCCACTTTGCTCATTTTTATATTCCTCCTGCATTTGTCCTTATTTTGTCCGTTTCGCCCTCAACCGCCCGCGTTTACGCCCGCATCTGCCCTCGTTTACGCTCGCGTTTGCCCTCGCTTACGCCTTCATTTTCCCTCGCTTATGCCTTTATTTGCCCGGCATAATTCCTGCGCCGGAAAATCCGCCGGCCATCAGGCCGTCACCGTCAGCTGCCACAGGCTCCTTCCCTCCCGGAAAAGCCTTTGGTAGATATGGCTGCATTTATCGTAGCGGGCAAACTGCTTTTTAGCCTCCTGCTCGTCGCCGTAGACCTTCCAGCAGCCGCAGCATTTGCTCCCCTGGCCCCGGTTCTCAATAAAACCGATAACATCGCACAGCGGATACCCCAGAAACAAACCGATCTCATGGGGAAAGCCTTCCCCTGCCGCAAAACGCTCCCGGAGACGTTCCAGCGCTCCCTTGGCCGTCAAATCCCTGTACCCGTTCTGCCGAAGAAAGGCCTGTACTCCGGGCTGCTTCAGATCTCTTTCCAGAAAGCTTCTGCGATACACATACAGCAGGACATAATCATCCTTCTCATGCAGTATCTCCATCAATACGCCCCGCTCTCCCATAGGCCCTCGAAGCTTCCCCAGCTTTTCCGCCGCTCCCGCTTTCTCCTGTCCCCAGGGCAGGCGGAAAAGATTGGCCGTCTTCAGCGAAGCCAGGGTCGGGGCGCAGTAAGATATCAGATAATGCTCCAGACTCATGCCATTGCCTCCGCCTGCCGTCCCAGATGCTTTGCCAGCGCGTTGTGCAGGGCAGAAGCGCTGCTGGTGTGTACATGTGCAATGGGAATATTCTTCTTTTTGGCCTCCTGAGAAGCGCTGACCACCATTTTATGCGATACAGTACTGGTAAACAAAATCAGCAAATCCGGACATCCCAGCTTCTTTTTCAGCGCTCCGCTCTCCTTGGCAAACACCTTGGCCCGGCAGCCATAGCCGCGGCAGATGTCCTCGTATTGATAAACCATTCTTTCGTTTCCGCCGATAATGACAATGCTCATGAAAACCTCCTGTTCTCTGTCCGGCATGGGAATACCGGAAGCTGCATGGAATCCGCGGCCCTTGCCGCCCAATAGTTAGTATAGACTAACTTTCATGTCCAAGATAGCGGACACTTTCATCGGTGTCCGCTGCCTTGGAGGTATGGTAGGTACATTTTTGAAATACTGCGGCTAACACTGCCGCCCTGAGTTAGCATCAGCTAACTACCATGAGAATACTATAGAGTCTCTCTTTTGTCAACATATTTTTGAAGGTTTTCTTTCCGTCATGCCAGGTCTTACGAAATATCAATATCCAAAGGCTTGTCCAGCTCATCGGACACATACTTTCCATTCTTCTTGCGCTGGCGCACACACTCGGACAAAAGATATTCGATCTGTCCGTTGACCGAGCGGAAGTCGTCCTCCGCCCAGGCTGCGATCTGATTGTACAGCTTGGTGGACAGGCGAAGGGGAATCTGTTTCTTCTGGTTATCCGCCATATTAATACAGGCTTCCGGAATTCACGACAGGCTGGGCATCGTGATTGCCGCACAGTACCACCAAAAGGTTGGAAACCATAGCGGCCTTGCGCTCCTCGTCCAGCTCTACCGTGTTTTTCTCTGCCAACCGTTCCAGGGCCATCTCCACCATTCCTACAGCCCCGTCCACGATCATCTTGCGGGCGTCGATGATAGCCGATGCCTGCTGTCTTTGCAGCATAACGGCCGCAATCTCCGGAGCATAGGCCAGATAGGTGATCCGGGCCTCCAAAACCTCCAGACCGGCATCCTGCACTTTCTCCTGAATTTCCTGGCGAATCCGCTCTGCCACCACCTCGCTGGAACCTCTCAGGCTCCCCTCGTCGGCGACTCCATCCCCTGTGGTATCCACACCGGGAGCAACATCGTAGGGATAGATGCGCACGATGTTGCGCAGGGCGCTGTCGCATTGCAGAGAGAGGTATTCTTTGTAATTGTCCACCTCAAACACCGCCTTGGCCGTGTCCACTACTCTCCACATGACGGCGATGCCAATCTCCACCGGGTTTCCCAGACAATCGTTGATCTTCTGACGGTTGTTGTTTAACGTCATGATCTTCAGAGAAATCCTCTTGCCCGCGGCCTCCGTGGCAGACGCCTGGGCCGCTGCGGCCAGCGCCTTATTGGCGTCGTTTACATCGCCGCTCTGATTGAGCCGGGTCTTGGCCGCCGGATTGACCGCCGTGCAGAAGGGATTGACAAAGTAAAAGCCCTCTTCCTTAAGCGTGCCCACATACTTGCCAAACAAAGTCAGAACCAAAGCTTCCTGCGGCTTTAAGACCTTCAGTCCAGCAAAGGGAATCAGGCCCGCCACAATCCAGATAACGCCGATGGCCACCAGAATTCCTCCGGCCAGGTAGCTTTCCCCCTCTAACAGCACCGCGCCAAATACCACTGCCGCTATGGCTGCGGCATACAGCAAGATAAACAGCAGAAGCATCGCCATTCCATTCTTTTTCCCATTTAAAATCTTTTCCTGCATGATATAGCCCTCCTTATATGGTCCTCATTCTGATATCAAAATCATATCATGCAGATATTCGCTTGTCAATACATCCCCATGTTAAGTTTTCGTTAATCCGTCTTCATTCCGTCTCCTTTTGCACCGCCATCCGCCTGCAGCTGGCGTGCTCGGCTGCCAGGATTAGACCCGCCGCCGCCAGCGGCAAATAGCCGTAAAAGGCTCCCATTACGCCCGCATGGGCCACCGCCTCGCAGCCGGCAAAGCCGCCTGTAACATAGCTCACAATGGTCAGTGTATAAATCCTCGCCCCCACCAGAGCCTCCCGCTTTCGGTCCACAACAAACCTGGTCCAGCTCAGCACGCAGTTTTTCAGATTGCCGGTTAAAAACAGACTGGCGCTTTTGTACTGCCCTACCCCGTCGAAGGTCCCCCACTGAAAGCTGGTGGCAAAAAACAGCGGATACAGCCGGTAAAAAGGATAGAGATCATCGGGAAGCAGAGCGGATATGGCAAGGGCCGCCGCATCCACCACAATACACAGCTCCCGCATCGGCAGCATGTAAAAGCGGGTCAGCAGCCACGAAACCACAATTCCCCCGCAGAATATAATCAGAGAGCCTCCTCTCACAGCAAAGTCATAGAGGTCGTCCCCCACAAAATCGATGACCATATTCATCAGATTTCCCGTCTGTGCCGATCCGTAATTCCCATGGGCGCAGATCGCATACAAGCCGAGAAAGCCCCCGACAAACGTCATGATGTAGTGCAATATTTCTCTGTCATTTTCCTGTACAATTCTCATTTCTTCGTACTTTCCCCTTTTTTGCCGCGTATTTATTTATAATGCTCCGGGTTCATTCCAGTCTTTTAACACAAAACCCATTGTTCTTTTATCTTTTTATTGCTATAATAAAAACATATAAAAAAGAAGGATGCAGCTATGAACGCAATCGGACGCAGACAATTCATCATCCAAAAACTTCAAATCGAGAATTATGTGGACACCAATCAACTGGCATCCGAACTCAACGTCTCTTCCATGACCATCCGCCGGGATTTAAATACCCTGGCTGACGATGGTCTGATTACTTTGCAGCACGGCGGCGCAGTTCTGAATAACGGCTCCCTTTTTGAATTCAATATGACCATGAAGAATCAAAAACGGATGGCCGAAAAAATGGCGATCGCCAAAAAATGCATGGATTACATTCAGGATGGAGACTCCATCTACCTGGACGCCGGTACCACGGTCAGCTGCCTGGCTCTTCTTTTAAAGGAAAAGAAAAACATCCTGGTCATGACCCACTCTCTCATCGCCATGAACCAGCTGTCCGACTGCAAGAATCTCCATATAATCATGTGTCCCGGCGAATACCGTTTTGATTCCCAGGCATTCATGGGACCTCTGACTGACGAATTTATTTCCCATTTCAAGATCGACACCCTCTTTCTGGGGGTGGAGGGAATCGATCTGAAGTACGGCTTCTCCGTCCCCAATATCTCCGACGGAGCAACCAAGCGGGCCCTGGTACGGACCGCCAAAAAAGTCATATGTATGGCCGACAGCACAAAGCTTGATACGTCCTACTACTACAGCATCGCTCCTCTGTCCAGCGCCGATCTCATTGTCACCGACCATGAGGCTGATCCCGAAATTGTTAAACGCTACAAAGAAGCCGGCATTACCGTAATTGCCGCCGGCGAAGCCTGAGCCCTTCTTCGAAGAAACGGAGTCCTGATTTTGTCAGGACCCCTTTTTTATTTAAATACAAATACCTTGAAGCTGATTGCTTCAAAAGCTTTCTGTTTATCCGACAGGCGGCTCCGTCAGCCTTCTCTCCAGCTCTCTGTATCCGGACAGCCCGATCATATCGTTGAAATTCTGAAAGCTCTCGGCCATTGGCAGAATCTGCGTCAGGTCTCCCCGCAGGCGAAGAAGACCAAGGGCCTCCCGGACTGCCTTGGTAGCCGTATACAGCGCGCTCACCGGGTAGATCACAATGCGAAAGCCCATCTCATAGAGCTGGTCCGCCGGATAAAGCGGGGTCTTGCCGCCCTCCACCATATTGGCAAAGAGAGGCGCCTGTACCAGCCTGCCCGCCGTCTCTACCTGCTCTCTCTTCTGCATGGCTTCGATAAAAAGCACATCGGCGCCGGCCTGCCGGTAGGCTATGGCCCTGTCGATGGCGTCCTCAAAGCCGTTTACCGCCACCGCGTCGGTGCGGGCTATCAGGACGGTATCCGGGTTTTCCTTTGCATAGACGGCAGCCCTTATTTTGGCCGTCATCTCCTCCTTGCTGATCAGTTCCTTTCCCTCCATATGGCCGCAGCGCTTGGGAGTGACCTGGTCCTCCAGCTGAATTCCGGCAGCCCCCGCCCGCTCGTATTCCCGCACGGTGCGAACTACGTTGAGGACATTGCCATAGCCGTTATCCGCATCGGCAATCAGAGGCACCTCCACAGCGGCGGCCATATTTTTAACCACATTCAAAATCTCCTGAAAGGACATAAGTCCAATGTCCGGCATACCAAGAGCGCTGGCCGAAACGCCGTATCCCGTCAGATATACCGCGGGAAATCCGGCCTGTTCAATCAGCCTGGCCGACCAGACATCATAGGCTCCCGGCGCCATAATGATTTCATCCTTTGCAAGAAGCTCCCGCAATTTCCTGGCCTGGTTCATTTTATCCTCTCCTTTTTTTCAAAAACCGCTTACATCCAGCCCAGCGGTTTAAAATAATGCTCCTCCATATATACGGCCACGCCGTCCTCTCCGCTGGGAAGAGCCGTAATATCATCGGCAATCGCCCTGGTATCGTCGCTTCCGTTGATCAGGCACACTCCCTTTCCGGCCGCGATCAGCATGTCGTTGTCATTGCTGGTATCGCCAAAAGCCAGAACCTGTCCGAGAGGGATGCCATGGCTCTCGCAGTAGCGTTCCATGGCATAGGCCTTGGACACCTTGCGGTTGGCCACCTCCAAAAGGGTCTCCTGGGTCTTAAATCCGTGATAATATGGCGACGGATGCTCTTCCAAGAAGCGCTCCACCTCCTCCATCTGTCCCTCCTTTACCCGGAACATAATCTTGGCATTGTCCTCCTGGTAAAGCTCGGAGATATCCCTGGCCACAATCACCGGCTTGTGAGCCCGCTGTGCCGACCGTTCCACGCCGAAATCGTCCCTCTTGCACAAAAAGGCTCCGTGATAATAGATATAGGGATTCAGATCAAAGGGCTCCAAAAGCTCGATGACCTCCTTCATCCATTCCTTTTTCAATTTATAATAGTCAAATACCTGTCCCGTGCTGCCATCCCACAGCTCCGATCCATTCAGACACACAAAAACATTGATTTCCTTCTCCAGACCCCAAATACCGGCATACGCCTGCAATTCGTCCAAGGGCCGTCCCGATGCAATTCCAAAGCTGACGCCATGTTTATACAGACGGCGAATCATCTCCTTGGTTCTCTCTGTCATCGCACTCCCCATACCATGCCCCACCAACGTATTGTCCAGATCGCAGATGACCAGTCGAAAATCCATATCCATTTGTGTGAACTCCCTTTTTATTTAATCTTAAACGCCGCGAAAGGCAGGGAGCGCAAACAGCTCCCTACCTCCCCCGTCAATTTCTTGCCATCCATTGCTGCTCCCGCTCCCATACCAGGGCCGCATCCTTTTGCAGCATATAGGGACGCATATAGGCCACCGTAGAGCACATCGGAAGCACATCCTCCGGCAGCGGAATGCCCAATACCTCTTCGATATACGCCCGGCGAGCCTGCATCCGCTTCCACATATCCGGATAGGTCCCGGCAATCTCAGCCCGCAGACTCTCATCCGCCAAAGCAATGGTGCTCTCGGCGCTGACTCCGCCGTAGCCGGGCACCGAAGGAATGATATCGACCTGCAGCATCATCCCGCTTTTGAGCTTCTCTGCGGAGCCCTTATAAATCGGCGAGCAGAGCCATTCCTCTTCCGCCGTCAGATGACCGGGACACAGGCCCCAGTGAAAGTCCTCCTTGGGCAGCACCTGCTCCACCAGTTCATAGAGTTCTCCGCCCTCCATTCCCACATGAATGGCCGAGAGCCAGTGGGCATAGCAGTTGAAATAGGGCGCCGCCACCCTTTCCAGATAATCCTGAGCCCCCTCCGGCAGCTCCTCCCGGCTCCGGACCGCATAGGCCGCGCGGCTGGAAAGGCCGCCCCGATAGCCCACAGTCAGAGAAATGGTATCTCCCGCCTTTACCTTGTTATCCGTAGGGAACATATTGCCCAGGACAAAGCGGGGGCCGCTGGCGGCGATGGTCACCACGCTGGTGCGCTGGCCGTAGCGCTCCAGTTTGTCGCCCAGCTCCATCTCCGATACGCCCACCTCCATGGCGTCCATGGCATCCAGCATGCAGTCGGAGGCCAGAGAGGCTGCAAATTCATAGTGAGCGATCTCATTGGCATTATTCACCGTGCGGGCTCCGTCCGCGCCGATGAAAATATCTCCGGCAGGGACCAGATTTTCTTCTCCTGCCACATCCCGGACAGCGTCCAGGATAAACGCAGGGATGTCGAAAAGCCTCGTGTTATCCTCATAGGGGCTGGTAAAAAGCTTCCAGCCGGCCACGCCGGTCTTTCTGCCCGGCTCAATTCCCGCCTCCTTAAGCTGCTCCCGCATAGGCTTATCCACCTCGCAGGGCTGGTTGGGCAGAGAGAATATGGGCATATGTACGCTGCCGGCCTGGATTCTGGCCTTGCCGGCCTTGTTCAGATTTTCGTTGCCCAATACCAGATTCATCTGTCCGTCGGCCCGGATTACCAAAAGAGCCTCCTCGAACCGGGTAAAATATCCCACCAGATATTCAAAATTGCCGCCGTGCTCCACATCTCCGTAGACCACCAGCTGTTCGATGCCCATTCTTCTCATACCAGAGAGAACTTTCTCCTTCCTCTCCTCGATGGTCGCATCGGTCAGAAAAACCGGCTGGCCGGAGCAGTCCCTCTCAGGGGCCTTTACTGACTTTAACTGCACTTTATATTTTCCCATTGTTTCTAAGTTCTCCATTATTTTTCATTTTTTCAGGCGGACCCGAAACCGCCTGTATTCCTTTTTTGTTATAGCAAAACCCCTGATGCCTGTCAAGAAATCCAGCCGGTAAATAAGATGATCACCGCCGGCATAAAGGTCACTGCATAAACCGCCCGCAGTACCTGGATCAGCGCGATCTTTGTCAGATCCGCATTGAGATCCGCCGCTATCAGCGACATATCCGTGGCCCCGCCGGGAGCCGACGCAAGCATGGCCGATTTCAAATCCAGCATTCCCTTTTTCTTGCAGTACAGACTATAGATCAGATTGACCGCCCAGTAATTGATCATCAGGACCGCCATGGCAACAAGGGCCCTCGGACTCATGAGCTCCCAGATGGAGGGATTCATGCTGCATCCCACCACGGCACCCGCCAGAAGCTGGGCCACGGTCTTGAAGGTCATCGGCACATAGCAGACGGAAGTGGTGACATTGAGCACAATAACCACCGCCATCGGCAGCACCATGGCTCCTGCCGGTAT
This sequence comes from uncultured Lachnospiraceae bacterium, assembly GCA_944381515.1. Lineage (GTDB taxonomy): Bacteria > Bacillota > Clostridia > Lachnospirales > Lachnospiraceae > RGIG7193. The sequence goes on from CALWLM010000134.1 coordinate 8,153, forward strand.
GGGGCTTGCATTGCCCAGCAAACCAAAAATCACGCAGAGCCCCGCCGTAAAAATAATCTTTCCCTTCCGTCCGCCCACCAGGCGGTCCAGCCAGGTAACTCCCATCTCCGGATTGCCGGTAATCAGACGGATATCCTCCTCGGCGTCCCCTTCCTTGCGGGTAAAGAAGCGAATCCAGTAAGGAAAGATCAGAAGCACTCCCACCAGCCGCAGGGTCTGCATCAGGGCCACGATCTGCGTATCCGCTCCCAGCTCAATGCTGAGGAGGGAAATATCGGAGACTCCTCCGGCCACTGCTCCCAGCAGGGCCGTCGTATAGTCAAAGCCGGTGAGCAGATGCACCACTATACCAGTGACAAAGGTATTGAGCGTCAGAAGGAATACCAGAAGCAAAAAAGGCTTGACCAGGTAGCGGAAATTCAGCACATCCTTCTTGGAAATCTGCATTCCGATGAAAGCACCGGACACCGCCTGGGCGATCACCTTAGCATACCAGGGCAGGACAGCATAATCCAGAAACACATTGGACAGTCCCACCGCCAGCATACTGCCCAGCATAGCCGGAGCGGGCAGGCCGAACCTTCTGGCAATCACAAAGCCCGCCCAGGCTACTGCAAGAGTAAGTAACATCTGGCCCATATCAGATATTATCCAGAGGCCAGATCGGACGCTGCACCGTCTTGTAGGTCAGCCGCTCCGTTCTCTGCATCGTGGTTCCGTCGGTTAAGGACATGACATAGTTCTTGGCCCGGGCCTTCAGCTCCGGATACAGGTAGCCCTGCTTCACCACAAAGAAATTATAGGGGGTCATATCCACATTGGCACAGTCGTACTGGTATTTCTCCGCAAAGGACACCGGGAAATTCTCCACAATTATGGTGATCGGCTTATCATCCAGCTTGATGGTGCAGCAGGAGCCTACCACGGCCTCATTGTGATAATGGTGGTGGCAGTCGCCAAAGGAGAGAATCGTGCCGGAAATAGGCGTCTTGGCGGACAGCTCGGTCTTGGCCGCTCCGATCTCACACTCCACATGATCTCCCGGCTTCATTGTGCTCAGCACATTGTCAAAAAGCGCCTTGTCATTGATGCCGGCCACGATGATGTTTTTGTCCCTGTAATCGGTCAGGGCCAGAAGCTGACGCAGCACATAAGTATTGAGTCCCTGGGCGCCGGCCGTCACATTGTCGCCGGAATCGGTCAGAAATACGGGGCCGCCCTCCGTATTCATCATAGCCTCCAGAGCCTCGTCGGGATCGGCGGCATAACCGGTGAAGTGGAAATCTCTGTGTCTGGCCCATACAAAGTCATAGATCTCCTGGGCCTTCTGTCTGGCACACTCTTCATCCTCCGGATTATAGGGTGTTACCACCACAGATGCGCCGCACTTGGCGCTGTCATGGCGCAGATAGCCGATATGATAAGAGCAGGTCAAAATCCTGGGGTCCGACTCAATCTCGTCCAGAAGCTTATTGATGGATACTAAGGGCTCGTCGGTGGATACACAGCGCTCCCCGCCCAGCAGAATCGGCACCTTCAGGTAGATCGGATGAATCTCTCTGCGCGTCTTAAGCAGATCCACCAGGGCCCGGAATACGATCTGGTGAGCCTCCTTGCGGTCCGTGTGAGGGCTGTGGCGGAAGGTGCGGATGATGTTGCAGTTATCCGCCTGCTCCTGGGACATATTGCCGTGGGGGTCCATCACCATGGCCAGGGGCATGTAGGGGCCGGTGATCTTACGGATCTCGCGCACCAGGGCGTGATCGCCGGAGTCTCCCTCCAGATCGATAACGCTGGAAGCGCCGTGGAAGAAGAAGAACATACCGTCAATATCGTGCAGATGCTCCTTCACCGCTTTTTTAAACTGGGCCAGGATATAGTCAAAGGTATCCTTGTCCACCCGGCCGCCTCCTCCGCCGTAGGCCATCAGGCTTGGCACCAGCTCCACATCCAGCTCCTCTGCCGGCTCGCGCACATACAGGATATCCGCCACTGCGTCTCCTCTGGTGATAGCAAAATCCTCCAGCATCATCGGCTTGTCCACATAAGCGTTGCACTCTGCCACAAAGCCTCCGATTAAAATTCTCATTTTCTCATCTCTCCTTTCTTATCTCTTGGTTTCTATATCAAATTTTGGTCCATTGTCCATTTTCGATTGCCGGCCTTTTTTAAATATCCCGGTGTTCCTCGATAAACTTCTTATACCAGTAATAGCTCTTCTTGGGCGTTCTCTTTCGCTCAGGGTCCTCGAAATCCACCCGCACCAGACCGTAGCGCTTTTTGTAGCCGTTGATCCAGGAATAAAGGTCCATGGGAGCCCAGACATAATAGCCCTTTACATTGACGCCCTCTTCTTTGGCCTTCAGGATATATCCGATAAACTCCTGGAGGAAGCGGATTCTCTCATCATCCTCCACATAGCCGTTTTCATCGGGCATCTCATAGCAGCCGTGGCCGTTCTCCGTGACATAGATCGGAATATTGCCGTAGCGTTCCTTGCGCTTCATCAGCGTAGCGTAGGCGCAGGGGGGATAAACCTCCCGGCCCCAGCGGTTAAGCGGTACGTTCGGGTCCCAGTCGCTCTCGAACCAGCCCTTGACCGTCTTGCCCTCCCGGGGCGAATCGGCGCTGCCGTCATTGGTGCCCAGGTTATTGACCGTAGCCTTTGTCTCGCCGGACTTGTAGGGCTTCACCAGGTTGCGGCAGTAGATGTTCTGTCCCAGGAAATCCACCGTGTTTGCCCGGATAATATCAAAATCCCCTTCCTTAATAAAGGACAGATCGATGCCGCTCTCCCGCACCTTCTCGATCAGCTCCTCCTCAAAATAGCCCCGAATCGCCGGGTCCAGCACCCAGTCATTGGAGAACATGTCCCCGTATTTCACTGCCAGACGGTCCTCCGGCGTATCGTGCAGAGCCTCCGTATTTCCGGAGGAATGAACGATGCCGATCTGGGCTCCCGCAAGATTCAGTTTGCGAAACTCCCGCACCGCCTTGGCCGTGCACATCACCATATTGTAGGCGCAGTGGGCGAAGTGCTGCATGTTCTGTTCATTGGGCGGATAGTTGCCCACCATATAGCAGCAGGAAGCATTGTGGCTGGGCTCATTGATGGTTACATAGAGGGGAATCCGGTTTCCAAAGTGCCGGAACACCACCGACGCATAGTAAGCAAACTCGTCGGACACTCCGTCATAGAGCCATCCTCCCTTGTGACCAATGTAATCCGGCAGATCGTAATGAACCAGAGTCACATTGGGGACAATGCCGTACTTATCGCATTCGTCAAGGACACGGTCATAGAAGGCCAGTCCGGCCTCGTTTACCACGCGGTCCTCCTTCGGCACAATGCGGGACCAGCTGATGGAGAAACGGAAGGTATTCTGGCCGCCCTCCGCCATCATCCGGATGTCCTCCGCATAATGATGGTAAAAGTCGCTGGATACATCCGCAGTAATCCCTGTGGTATTGGCCGCAGAATGGCAGAACTCATCCCAGATGTTCGCACCCTTGCCGTCCTCGTCCCAGGCTCCCTCGCACTGATAAGCTGCCGTCGCTCCTCCCCAGAGGAATTTTTCTTTTTCCATAGGTGTATTTCCTTTCCGAAACTTACTTGGTTTCCCAAAGCTTACTTCATTTCAGATCAAATTCAGATCTCGTCGATGGGATACATGGGACGCATGATCTTTTTAAAGGGAATAATCCGCGTATCCTGCGGCGTAGCGCCGTTTGTCAGGGACATGACGCACATTTTTCCCATGGCCTTAAGCTCCGGGAAGATATATCCCTGCTTTACTACGATCACATCGTAATCGTCCAGATTTACGCCCACGCCTTCAAACTGATGCACCTCCACCATGGCCTGCTTGGTGTTGGCCACAACAATGTCAATGGGCAGGCCGTCCACCGAAACCGTGACGCTGTCGCCGTAATTGCCCTCTCTGCGGAACATAAAGCCCTGGAGCTTGCCCCTGGCCTTCACCGTCACAGAAAGCTCCACGCTCTCGCTCATTTCATCGTGACCGACTCCCAGGCGGATATGAGCCTGTGCTCCGATTTCCAGAGAAGCCAGCTGCACGTAGGTATTCGGATCGTTGATATTGGCAAAGAGGAATTTCTTGCGAAGGTCCTGCACCTTCAGCACCTGACGGAGCACATAGGTGTTCCAGCCGGTGGCACCGCTGGTCACATTGTCGCCGGAATCCGTGATAAACACCGGCCTGCCCTCAAATCCAAGGGCCGCCGCCAGCGCCTCATCGGGCATCATCGTCAGGCCCGTATAATGGAATTCATGGCGTCTCTCCCAGACATAGGCCGCCAGCTTGTCGGCAATCTCCTCCGCGTACTCCTGATCCGCCTCCGTCTGCGGAACCACCACCACGCCGCAGCCCGCCACCGGACTGTCATGACGCAGATAGCCCACATGCCAGGAACAGCTGCGGATGCGCGGGTCCTCCTCAAGCTTGTCCATATAGGCATTGATGCTTCTCACCGGCTCGTCGGTGGACACGCTCTGCTCGCCGCCCAGAATCAGCGGCAGCTTGCGGTAAACGGAGTGGATATTCTGACGGTTCTTTAAAAGATCGCAGAGCATCCTCGCCACCTTCTTCATCGTATCGACGCTGTCCGTATGAGGGGACTCGCGGTAGCTGCGGATAACCTGGATGCTCTCCACATATTCCCTGCACAGATTCCCATGGGGGTCGCAGGCCACGCAGATGGGGACATAGGGGCCCACCAGCTTGCGGATTTCCCACAGAATATGATGATCGGCGGAGCCGATCTCCTCCACCTCGCTGGCTCCGTGCAGCATCAGATAAATGCCGTCGATTTCGTCGATATGCTCGCGCACTGCGTTTAAAAAGCAGGCTTCGATATAGGCAAAGGTATCCTTTTTGATCACGCCGGAGGCCGCCGCATCGGCAAATACCGAAGGGATTACCTCAATCCCCTCCTCCGCAAACACCTCCCCCACATGAGTACGGCGAATGCAGTCGTCTCCAAAGGCGATCACATAATTGCTGATCTCATTTTTCAGAGGGATATTGGCATTGGACTCCGTTACAAACTGTCCTACTAATACTTTCATAATTGTCCTCCTTTAGATCTCATCGATGGGATACATGGGCCGCATGATCCGCTTAAAGGGAATGAGGCGGGTATCCTGGGGCGTAGCCCCGTCGGTGAGAGACATGATGCACAGCTTCCCCTTCTCCTTCAGATCCGGGAATATATAGCCTTGCTTTACCACAATCACATCATAGTCGTCCCAGTTCAGACCGATACCGGCAAACTGATGCTCCTCGCACATGGTATTTCTCGTGTTGGCTACGGCTATCTCTATAGGCGTTCCATCCACAGAAACCACCACCGCATAGCCGTAAATATGATCGTGAGGATGCATCAGATAGCCCCGCACGCCGCCCTTGGAGCGAACCGTCACAGAAAGATCCACGCTTTTGCTCATCTCGTCCTGATTTACGCCCAGGGATATCTGCGTCTTTGTGCCGATCTCCAGAGCATCCAGCTTCTTCCAGGTCTCCGGATCGTTTATATTGGCAAAGAGCACCTTCTTTTTCAAATCCTTCACCGCCAGTACCTGGCGCAGGATGTAAGTATTCCAACCGGTGGCGCCGCTGGTCACATTGTCTCCCGAGTCCGTGATAAAGACTGGCTTTCCCTCGAATTCCAGGGCTGCCTTCAAGGCCTCGTCGGGTTTCATGGTAAGACCGGTGTAATGGAATTCATGCCGTCTCTCCCATACATATTCCGCCAGCTTGTCGGCAATCTCTCCTGCATATTCCTGATCGGCTTCGGTCTGCGGTACCACCACTACGCCGCAGCCCGCCACATCGCTGTCATGACGGATATAGCCCACATGCCAGGAGCAGCTGAGAATTCTGGGGTCCTTCTCCAGTTCGTCCATATAGGCGTTGATGCTTCTCACCGGCTCGTCGGTGGAGACGCTCTGCTCGCCGCCCAGAATCAGCGGCAGTTTGCGGTAGACCGCATGGATATTTTGACGGTTCTTCAAAAGATCGCAGAGCATTCCGGCTACCTTTTTCATTGTGTCCATGCTGTCCGTATGAGGGGACTCGCGGTAGCTGCGGATAATCTGAATATTCTCCACATACTCCCTGCACAAATTGCCATGGGGATCGCAGCAGACTGCTATGGGAACATAAGGCCCCACCACCTGGCGGACAGCCGCCAGAATGTGATGATCGCCGGACCCGATCTCCTCCACCTCGCTGGCTCCGTGCAGATGCAGATAAACGCCGTCGATCTCGGAGAGATGTTCCTTTGCAGCCCGCACCACGCAGGCCTCGATATAGTCGAAGGTCTCTTTCTTAATCACGCCGGAGGCCCCGGCCGAAGCGTAGATGGCAGGAATCATCTCGATTCCCGCCTGGTCAAAGACTTCTTTCACCTGCATCTTTTGAATGCACTCATCGCCAAAGGCCACCACGTAGTCCGTGATATTGTTTTTCATCGGTACGTGAGCGTTGGACTCCGTCGTAAAATAGCCCACCAGAACTTTCACTTTCTTACCTCCCTCATCAAATATTGTCTACGGGATACATCGGGCGCATGATTTTCTTAAAGGGAATGGCCGCCGTATTCTGCGGAGTAGCTCCGTCGGTCAGAGACATTACATAGAAGGAGGCCGCCGCCTTTAATTCAGGGAAAATATAGCCCTGCTTCACCACGGTAATATCATAGTCGTCCCAGTTCACGCCGGCCCGCTCATAGATTACCCTGGAGGAGAAAGTCTTCTCACTGTTGGCCACCACGATGTCGATACCGGTCCCGGCCACGTTTACGTTGACGCAGTTACCGAACTGCTTCATAATCTGGGAGCCCAGAGTGCCGGCCCGCACGATATCTCCCTTGCTCTTTACAATAACGTCCAGCTCCACCGGCTCGCTCATGGCGTCATGGCCCACGCCCAGACGGATATGCTGTTTTTCGCCGATCTCTGTATTCTTCAGGCTTTCATAGCATACCGGATCACAGATGGAAGCAAAAAGTACCTTCTTATTCAAATCCTTTACCGCCAGAACCTGCCGCAGAATGTAGGTATTCCAGCCGGTGGCTCCGCTGGTTACATTGTCGCCGGAGTCTGTGATAAACACCGGCCCCTTCTCCTGCGCCAGAGCCATGGAAAGCGCCTCCTCCGGCTCAGCGGTCAGTCCCGTGTAATGGAACTCATGGCGTCTGTCCCAGACATATTTTGCAAGACGGTCCGCCACTTCTTCGGCATATTCCTGATCCGCCCCGGCAGCAGGCGTCACTACGATGCCGCAGCCGGCCACGTCGCAGTCATGGCGGATATATCCCACATGCCAGCTGGCGCTAAGGATCCTGGGGTCCTTCTCCAGCTCATCCATATATTGATTAATGCTTCTCACCGGCTCATCAGCAGATACGCTCTGCTCGCCGCCCAGAATCAGCGGCAGCTTGCGGTAGACAGCATGAATATTCTCTCTCTTTTTCAGAAGCTCGCACAGCATTCCCGCCACAATCCGGCGGGTCGGTACGCTGTCGGTATGGGGGGATTCCCGGTAGCTGCGCACCACCTGCACGCTCTCCACATATTCCCTGCACAGATTCCCATGAGGATCACAGACGATCATCACCGGAATATAGGGGCCTACAATTTTTCTCAGCTCTTTCAGGATGTGATGATCTCCGGAACCCAGGCCCTCCACTTCGCTGGCCCCGTGCAGCATCAGATAGATTCCGTCAATTTCATCCAGATGCTCTCTGGCCGTCCGGGTAAAGCAGGCTTCGATGTAGTCAAAGGTATGTCTCTTAATTACGCCGGAAGCGCCGGCCACCGCATACACAGTGGGAATCACCTCAATTCCCGCCTCTTCAAAAATATCGCCCACATGCATCTTGCGGATACATTCGTCTCCAAAGGCAATGTCATAAGCAGTGATCTCATTTTTGTAGGGAACATTTTCGTTGGACTCTGTGATAAACTCGCCGATTAAAACCTTCATCCTGATTACTCCTTTTGCAAATTATGAAATATACTAGGCGTATTAATGCCAGTGAGTAAAAGCGGCTCCTGCCGGATTTTGTCTGGCAGAAGCCGCATCTAAATTCTTACTTATTTCGTTGCCTTTTTGCCATCCCTCGTTATAAATATTCTGGAGCAAATAAACGAAACGATTATGGTTGCCACTGCCACCACCGCAGCAATAAGTACATAGTGCATGCTGCCGTTCTCATCGATATACATGATGAAGGTCATCAGGCCGGGGCAGCCCATCTGAACATACTTTCTCAGGCCAAAGATACCGGCAATCAGACCGCCGACCACAGCGCCGCAGGCGGTACCCATCAAAGCCTTCGGGCGGGAAATCAGAGCGCCGTAGAAAGCAGGCTCAGTAACGCCGCACAGAGCGGTAACGCCAAAGGAGCTGTACAGACCCTTGGTAGCCTTGTTCTTCTCGCCCTTCAGCGTGGAAGCCACAGCCAGGGTGGAAGCGCCGACAGCGATGTTGGAGATAAAGCCCATGTTGGCGAAGACCAGATCATAGCCCTGCTCAGCAATCATGGCAATGGAGATAGGGCTGATACCCTTGTCGATACCGAACATAACCATGTAAGGATACACGGCTGCCAGAATCGGCTGCGTGACAAAGCCCAGCGTATTGTACAGCCACATGCAGGCGCTGGCGATAGCGTCGCTTAAGTAGGTACCCAGCGGGCCAAGGACGATCAGCTCTACCGGCACCACGATAATCATCGTGACCAGAGGCGTCATAAAGTAGGTAACAACTTCCGGCATGATTTTCTTCACAAACTTATATACAAAGTACATGAAGAACACGCCCAGCATTACCGGGAATACGGTGGAGCCGTAGGATACGGTCGGAATGGAAATGCCTAAGAAGCTCAGGCCTTCCACTCCGTTGATACGGCTGCAGACCAGCACAGCGCCCAGGAATGCGCCGTAGATTTCCGGTATCTTTAATTGCTTCGACATTGTGTAGCCGACCCAGATCGGGAAATAGGTAAAGCCTGCATCAAACAAAGCCATGCAGATGTTTGCCGTGCCGCTGTTGGTATCCAGGCCGAAATAGTTGATACCTACACGGGCAATGGCCAGAATCATACCGCCTACGATCATGGCAGGTACGATGGGCATAAATACGGGGGCCATAAAGCCGGCGATCTTATCCATCACCCACTTGGCGTTATGAGGCTGATTGGCGCTCAGGTCCTCAACCTCTACGTCCGCGTTCATCCCCTGCTTCCAGCCGGAGATGGTCAAAAACTCATTGTAAGCATCATTGACCTTGGGTCCGATGATAACCTGGATCTGGCGTCCCTTGTCCACAATACCTGCGGATTCCGGAATTTCCTTCAAGGCTTCCATATCCACGATGCTCTTCTTGGCAACCTCGATACGCAGTCTGGTTGCACAGTGCGTGACATTGGTAACGTTCCCGACTCCTCCGATGTGTTCAAGGATATACCGGGAGGTCTCTTCAAACTTACCCATACTTACTTCCTCCTTAGCTTTATTTAAAAACGGAGTCGCGCATCCGTTCTTAATTCACCCGTATAAGCGCCTTTGTAGGTGCGTTAACAAAAGTTTATTTTTGTTAACATCAGTTTTATTTTTTGTTCATTTTTGTTTTACCATATCTTCAGGGCTTTGTCAAATGGTTTTGTTGCATTTTGTTATATTTTTTTATTTGCTTCCGAGTTTTTTTAACGTAAATTACCATTTATCCCCCCTCCTAGCTTAACATTACTGAACATTTTTCTTGCATTTCGCCCTCCTTTGTGTATAATGGAGATAGGATTTTTAAAAGCTTTTCTTTTGCGTTATTTTTTGAGTTTAACAAAAAATAACACGAAGTGGCATGGCCGCAGCCCCAGAGGACAAGCAAAACCTGTGTCGTGCACGGCAAATAACAGCAATAATACCATAATAAATACTGCTTACATTTTTAATAGGAGGTATCTCATGGATCAGCTTTTTATCGGTATGCTTTTCATCC
>CALWLM010000135.1 GCA_944381515.1 uncultured Lachnospiraceae bacterium
GTAGCGACTACTACAACTTTCTGGGAAAAGCAATATATGGATGCCTATCTTCCGGACGCCTTGATTGAATGCGCAAGGATAGACGGATGCAATGATTTCAAAATATTTCACAGGATTGCCCTTCCGCTGGTCGCGCCCGCTTCGGCCACTATGGCGATATTTACCTTTGTAGAAACCTGGAATAACTTTGAGTATCCGCTTATCCTTTTAACGTCCTCGGAAAAGTTTACATTGCCGCTGATGGTACAGACCATGCAGGGGGTTTATGCGAGAGATTATGGAGCGATTTATATGGGAGTTACCTTTTCCGTTATTCCAATTCTGCTGATTTTCGTCTTTTGTTCAAAGCAGATCGTGGGAGGATTGACCGTAGGGGCAGTAAAGGAGTAGAGGGAGAATTATGTTTATCAATACGGATATTTCTCATGTAGATGAATATTATGGTCTTTCCGAAGAGGAACGAAAAAAATTTGATAAGGCCGTATTAGAAGAACTGGAAAAGACACCGCCGAAACATCTTGAAACAGAGTGGGGAAGATTTCAGAAACTTACACGGGAAGCGGATGAAGAAGTCGAGAACCTGATCGATAATATCCTGAAGGAAATGACTTTGGAGCAGAAAATATATCAGATGTCGGGAGATAACCTTCCCAAGCATGCAGGAGTAAATCCGCCCCGCTACAATTTTACCCCTTATTATGCAGGAGAAGACCTGGAACTCGATATTCCCGGAATCAAATTTACAGACGGTCCGACGGGGATTGTTATGGGATACCACTCCACTGCATTTCCGGTTTCAATAGCGAGAGGCGCTTCCTTTGACGTGGAACTGGAAGAGAGGATCGGTGAAGCCATGGGAATAGAAGGACGTTCTGGCGGAGCCAACCTTTTGGCCGGGGTATGCGTGAATCTTCTGCGTCATCCGGCATGGGGAAGGGCACAGGAAACGTATGGGGAAGACAGCTGCCTGGTGGGAGAGATGGGAGCGGCATTGACCCGGGGAATTCAAAAGCACATGATGGCCTGCGTGAAACATTTTGCTTTTAACAGTTTGGAAAATGTACGGTTTCGGGTAAATGTGGAGGCGGATGAAAGAACGGTACGGGAAATCTATCTTCCGCATTTCAAAAGATGCGTAGATGCAGGAGCGGCATGTGTTATGAGCGCCTATAACCGATTTCGTGGAACATACTGCGGCCACAACGGGTATCTGCTGAATCATATTCTTAAAAAGGAATGGGGATTTCAGGGATTTGTGATGTCTGATTTTATGTGGGGAATCAGAGATACCGTGGAAGCGGCAAACGGCGGCCAGTGTATGGAAATGGATGTGACGCAGTTTTTTGGAGAAAAACTGGTAAAAGCGGTGAAAGAAGGAAAAGTTTCGGAAGCCGTGATTGAAGATGCTGTAAGAAGGATACTGAGACAGAAAATCAGATTTGCCGGGGTTGGCTCTGAAGAGAACTATGGCATTGAAAAAATGGGATGTAAAGAACATACATTGCTGGCAAGAGAGGCATCAGAAAAATCGACAGTACTTTTAAAAAACGAAGATAAGTTGTTACCGCTGAATCTTGCGGAAATCAGAAACATTTTGGTGGTAGGTCCCAAAGCGGTTATTCCTAATATTGGAGATACCAAAAAGGGAAGCAGCGCAGTATATCCGGATTATGTTGTGACACCTTTGGAAGGGCTGAAGAATATATGTGGTAATCATGTCGGAATCCGTTATATAGATGGAAGCTGCCGGCATATGATTCAATATTATGCACAGCGGGCGGATGCAGTTATCGTTATAGCTGGCCTAACCTGTGAAGAGGAGGGAGAGTATGATGAGACAGGAGGACAAAGCGGAGGGGATCGTGACAGTCTGGAGTTAAATAGAGCGGAAAGAGAAATGATAGAAGCAGCCGCGGAAGCAAATGCCAATACGATTGTTTGCCTGCAGGGCGGAGGCATCGTTTTAACCAGTTCCTGGGAAAAATACGTGAAAGCAATTCTGATTCAATGGTATTCTGGGATGGAAGGGGGAAATGCACTGGCGCGCATCTTGTTTGGAGTGGTAAACCCGTCAGCAAAGTTACCGGTGACCATTCCCGCGTCCGCTCAGCAACTGCCTTTTTATCATCAAGGGCTGGAAGAAATAAAATATGATTTCTATCATGGATATTTCCTTGTAGATAAAAGAGGAGAGACGGCGTCATACCCTTTTGGCTATGGCTTGAGCTATACATCTTTTTCCTATAAAAATCTGTTTGTACAAACAAAAGGAAATGATGTTATAGTTTCGGTGGATGTAACGAATACTGGGGAGCGGGCAGGAGAAGAAATCGTACAGGTTTACGTTGCCTATTCAGAATCTGCGGTAGAAAGACATCTGAAAGAATTGAAGGGATTTTCGAAGATATTTTTGGAACCAGGGCATACGGGTTGCGTCCATATTGCTCTCTCAAAAGAATGCTTGCAGTATTATTCAGAAAGGGAGGAGAGGTGGATTCTGGAAAATATTACTTATATAATTATGGCAGGTCCCTCCTCAAAAGAGGAAGATTTACTGAAGGTAAATTTTAGGTTTGATGAATAAGGAGAGAGGTGAACTATGGATGGAAAGAACAAATTTTTAATCTATTTAAAACGGGACTTTATCCAGGACGTGATTTATGACATAACAGGAAGTATTTTTTATTCTGTTTCTATTTATACATTTGCATCAAATGCCGGATTTGCACCGGGAGGCGTGTCGGGAGCTGCGCTTATTCTCCATCACTATTTGAATATTCCTATAGGGACTTTGACGATTCTGATCAACATTCCCATGATCCTGATTTCCTTCCGATATTTGGGATTATCATTTCTTTTAAAATCGGTAAAATCAATGATTTTGTTTTCTGTTGTTGTAGATTACATTTTTCCGCATTTTCCTCAATATGACGGGAATCAAATTCTGGCTGCCATATTCTGTGGAGCGTTCGGCGGCATTGGGCTATCTTTCTTTTATAGAAGGGGATCTTCCAGCGGAGGAACAGATTTTCTTACATTGACGTTGAAAAGATTAAAGCCGCACTGGTCCATTGGAAGCATAATGCTGTTTTTAGATTCTGTGGTTATCTTCAGTGGAGCCTTCGTATTTGGACAAATTGATGCAGTCCTATATGGTGTGCTCTGCACTGCAGTGGGAAGTACAATTCTCGATAAAATGATGGAATCTCTAAATGCCGGACAAGCGATGGTTATTATATCGCAAAAGGAAAAACAAATTGAAGAGAAGATACGAAAAGTGTTGAAGGTTCAGGGAATAAGAAGAAATGAGTCTGCCCATATACTTTTTTTAGGGTGCAATAAAGCGGCTGTAAGTAAGGTCTGTTACCTGGTTTATGAATCGGATCCGGATGCGACAACATGGGTATGGAATTATAGCGCAGCGTATGGCAAAGGGCTCAGTACCGGGAAATTGGAAGATTTTACAAACCCGTATAATGAAAGGGCGCATTGAGAGGAAAGGGTTATGGATGATGTTTCTTCTGGGATGGAGAATGATTATAGACAGATTTATAGATGCGGTTAAAAGTACGAATACTGTTAAACCCGCATTTATAAGCGATTGCTGCGATTTCTTCATCGCTTGTTTCAAGCAGCGCATTGGCATGTTCGATTCGGATGCGATTCAGATAATCTTTGAATCCGAGCCCGGCATACTTTTTGAATAGCTTTGAAAAGTAATATGGATTAAAACCCATGTGATTGGATACGGATTCAAGAGTTAAAGGCTCAGTATGATATTCCTGAATATAAGTCATAGCGGATTTCACAACATGAATGGAACCGCTGGTTTTTTTTACGGAAACGGGAGAAGCAGAATTTGAAAAATGGCGCAGAAGCAATGCGCTCAGTTCCACAATTTTACTGGTAATCATCCAGTTATAATATTGCTGTTGCCTGACAAATTCCTGCTCAGTTTCTAAAAACAGGGATTTTATCCGTCTGTGAAGATGGGGAGAAATTCGATCAAAATCCTGCTTCTTCAAAAAACAGGGGCCTTGATAGCCGTTTTCCAACCATTGGTATAAGCCGAGGATTTCATCTGGATTAAAAATGATAATTATAGCTACAGAATCGTTGTCTTTTTCATCATAATAATGGATGGTGTCGCAGTTTACAACTACTAAATCCCCTTCGGATAAAGTACGGACCTGATTTTCGATATTGACAGTAACATGTCCCGAGCAAAGAAAGAAAAGTTCAAATTCTTTATGCCAATGAGCCGGAAAACTTAAATTGTAAACTTTTTCCACCTGGAATGCTAAATTCGGATCGATTGCTTCATAAAAAGGTTTCATCGCAGAACCTGCCCAAATCATTATGATAAGTAAGTTTAGCACAGTTTGTAGTTGGATTCAAGAATACATTGTCAGGAGGTGCTTTATGAAAATATATGTATCAGCGTCAGCGAACGGATGGGGAAACGGGACGCGGAAATTTCCCTTTTTGACGATATCGGAGGCGGCAAAGATCGCCTGTCCCGGCGACGAGGTCGTTGTTGCCCCAGGAATTTACAGAGAGTGCGTAGATCCTGCGCGGGCAGGAACAGAAGAGAGAAGGATCCATTATCGATCGGAACAACGGGGAAAGGCTGTGATCGTTGGCTCGGAACCGATAAAAAACTGGAAGCTTTATCAGAATACTGTTTATTATTGCAGGATCCCAAACAGCGCATTTAATGATTACAATCCCTATCAAACCTATGTGGAGGGAGATTGGTTGTTTGCAGAAGAACGCTTGCACACAGGAGAAGTTTATCTCAATGGAAGAGAAATGTACGAAGCGACGAGTTTGGGCGGTGTGATTGAACCTGTGGAAAACCCATATTCCTGGGAGAGGGAATGGTCTGCTTACCGGTGGTATACACAACAGGATGGAGATGATACAGTTATCTATGCAAATTTTCATGGAGCGGATCCGAATCGGGAAAATGTTGAAGTTGCGGTAAGGAGAAACTGCTTTTGGCCGTCCCGAAAAGGAATTGGGCATATTACCGTTTCAGGATTTGTGCTGAAGCAGGCCGCGACTCAATGGGCGCCGCCCACGGCGTATCAAGATGGGATCATCGGACCACATTGGTCTAAAGGGTGGGTGATTGAAGACTGCGAGATATCCAATTCCAAATGTTGCGGAATTTCCCTCGGAAAATATTTTCAACCCGGGAATGAAAATAAATGGACCAGACAACATTTAAAGGACGGGACGCAAACGGAGAGGGATGCGGTGTGTCAGGCGTATCATGAAGGATGGAGAAAGGAACTAGTCGGTTCCCATATTATCAGAAGATGTGAAATTCACCATTGCGGGCAGGCTGGAATTGTTGGGCATATGGGGGGAGCGTTTTCTTTGATTGAGCACAATCATATTCATCACATTAACAATAAACAGGATATCCATGGAGCGGAAATTGCGGGAATTAAATTACATGCGGCAGTCGATACTGTGATTAGGCGAAATCATATAGAATTTTGTACAAGAGGGATTTGGCTGGACTGGCAGGCACAGGGGACGAGAGTGACGCAAAATTGCCTGCACGATAATATGCCGCCGGAAGGCGTTCAGATTTGCCCTCCGCTGGGATTGGGAGAGGACCTTTTTGTGGAAGTTTCACACGGCCCTACTTTGATTGATCATAACTTGATGCTTTCCGACTGTTCAGCGAGATTGAGCACGCAGGGCTTTGCTATGGCACACAATTTGATCGCCGGATCGTTTACTTACGTTGGCAATGGAGATGACAATGGGGGAGTGGAGTATGCGACTCCGAGATACACCCCGTATCATGAAAAACATACGACGAGGATCGCCGGATTTATGACGATCCTACACGGAGACGCGAAATTTTTTAACAATATTTTTGTGCAAAAGCCGATTCGAAAGAGTATCCAACATCATATAGAAGAAACAAAGGCGGACTCTATCAATCGCTATAATATGATCTGCGGAACGATGCCCTATAACGGGTATCCTTCCGAGCAGGAGTATTTTTCGAAATTTGGTGAATGGAAGATGGAGGACTTGGATAATAACGACAAGTATTATGAACATCTTCCTGTTTGTTTTTCCGGAAATCTCTACTTTAACGGCGCAAAATCCTGCGAGCAAGAAAAAGCGGTGACTGATTCAACGCACGAAATAGAATGGGAACTGATAAAGAAGGAAGGACAAATTTATTTACGCACAAATCTGTATTCGTATCTGTCCGAGAACAATACTCAAATGGTAACCAGCCAGAGTTTAGGGGAAGCCTTTGAACCGGAACAGCGGTTTGAAAATCCGGATGGAAGCGATATCGTGATGAACGTGGATTATTTTGGGATACATCGAGGACTTGCGCCTACCAGCGGACCGTTTGAGAGCGAAAGGGAGTTACAGCAGCCGCTGTTTTAATCAATTGTCAGGCATTCGATTTTTCCTTCTCATTGCGGGTATTTCGACAAAATAAGTTCGGTAATATATGCCGTGAAATCATCGACAGAAGGTGATTTCACGGCGTTTTGGCGTCCGGAGCTGCGACGGGGCTTTTGCAGCCCTTTATTTATGTTATAAACCATGCTATAATCAATGAACGGGCAAAACCATTGACGGAAGGCGGGACGAAATGAGAACAGAAGAAGTGACGGAAACGGGGCTGATGCAGCGGATTGCCCTTCTGTATAAAGGGCGGGAAGATACGCTCATCGCCTCCTGCCTGCAGGGGATCATGGGCAGGGCCTGGGCCGTTTTCGAAGAGGACGGACAGGAAAGCAAAGCGGTATCCGCGCTGATTTCGGTGGGGGATTTCCTCTTTCCGGCCGGGCGGCCTCAAAAAGAGCTGACGGAACGGATGAAAGGCTGCATGAAATCGGGTTTCGCCCTTGCGGTGCCAAAAACGGCGGGCTGGGGGGAGCTGATCGAGGAACAGTTCCCGGGGCGGTTTTTACGGCAGACGCGCTATGCCATGGGAAAGAAAGGGGACGGCTTCGACACGGGCAGGCTGAAACGTTTTGCGGGACAGCTGCCGGCGGGTTTTTCTCTCCGGCCGGTGAACCGCGAGTGGTTCGAACGGCTGAAAGGGGAGGAATGGTCGAAGGATTTCGTCTCCCAGTTTTCGGATTACGGGCAGTACAGCCGCTTCGGCGGCGGATTTTTAGCGGTGGAGGAAAAGACCGGGGAAGCGGTCAGCGGGGCCTCCTCCTATACCGTTTACCGGGGCGGGCTGGAAATTGAGGTGGACACGAAGGAGAGCTGCCGCCGTCTGGGGCTGGCCCGGGCCTGCAGCGCCCGCCTGATTCTGGACTGCCTTAAGCGGGGCCTCTATCCCTCCTGGGATGCGGCCAACGAAGTCAGCCTGCATCTGGCGGAGACGCTGGGATATCGCTGTTTACGCCCTTACCCGATTTTATACCTGACGAAAGAGGAGCGGTGAAAGAGAGATGAAAAAAGACGATATCATCATGAAGCTGGGCATCGTGCACATTCTGGACTCCGCAGTGGGGATGCCGGTGCTTTCGGATGCCCTGCTGGACATGGGTTCCGGGCTGAGCGATTTTTTCAAGGCTCATCTCGAGAAATTTACGGAGAGCGACGAGGTGAAGCGGTGCCGGTTTTCCGAAGGCTCCCGGGCAATGGAGCTGATTCAGCGCTGCAGCGGGGAAAATTTTATCGAAACCAGCAGGCAGCTTTGCGAAAAGCTCTACGCCGTGATGAACGCCAATATCGACATCCCTGCCGCGGATGTGGCGGTCCTGATTTTTTCCGCAGAAGGGACCGATTACTTCGGCTTTTTGAAACTCAATTACAGGACTTCCTATACCCACGCCACAAAGAGCGGGGAAGAAGGGCGCAACCGGAACGAGATCATCCTGCAGAAGGCGATTCTGCCTTCCGGGGGACAAAAACTGTCGGAAGCTTTCGTGGTGAACCTTTCGGACGGTTCCATCCTTTTGACGGAGAAGAAGTTTGAAGTGAACGGGGAAAAGAAAAATTATTTTTCCGAACTGTTCCTGGAATGCAGCGCGCCCCTTTCCCAGAAGTCGAAGCTGGACCTGGTGACCCGCGCCGTGGAGCAGGTGAACCGGAAGTATTACGGGGAAGAAGACGCCGGGCGCAGGATGGAGACGAAAAAGGCCATCTACGAAGAGTTGGGGGAGACGGGAAGCCTGAAGGTGGAAGAGGTGAAGGAAAAGATTTTCCCTGACAGCCCGCAGATGCAGGAAGAGCTGACGGAAAAGCTGGAAAAGTACCATTTGGAAAAAGAAGTCATCCAGCCCAAAAGCGAGAATACCTTCAAAAAGTTCCGGAAGCAGCATCTGACCACGGATACGGGAATCGAAATCACCATCCCCATGGAGGAATACAAAAATCCGGACAGGGTAGAATTTTTGACCAATCCGGACGGAACGGTTTCCGTGCTGATCAAGAACATCGGGAGGCTTCGCTCGAAATGAAAATTATCGTATCGCCGGCGAAAAAAATGCGGGAAGATCCCGAAACCATGCCGGTGACGGGACTTCCCTTTTTTGTGGACCGGGCAAAAGAGCTGGCGGATTGGATCAGGGGACTGTCCTTTTCGCAGCAGAAGGCACTCTGGGTCTGTAACGAAAAG
Organism: uncultured Lachnospiraceae bacterium; assembly: GCA_944381515.1. Classification (GTDB taxonomy): domain Bacteria; phylum Bacillota; class Clostridia; order Lachnospirales; family Lachnospiraceae; genus RGIG7193. The sequence goes on from CALWLM010000135.1 coordinate 8,627, forward strand.
ATCGCCCTGCAGAACAGGGAGCGCTTTGCCGCTATGGATCTGACCCGAAATCTGACTCCCGCCCTGCTGGCTTATGAGGGGATCCAGTATCAGTACATGGCGCCCCGGGTGCTGGAACGGGCGGCCTGGGATTACGCGCAGAAACATCTGCGGATTCTGTCCGGGTTTTATGGAATTTTGCGCCCCCTGGACGGGGTGGTGCCCTACCGGCTGGAAATGCAGGCGAAGGGTGCGCCTGCGGGATGGAAGGATCTGTATGATTTCTGGGGAAGCAGCCTCTGCGACCGGCTGATGGAGGAGGAGCGGGACGAGG
>CALWLM010000136.1 GCA_944381515.1 uncultured Lachnospiraceae bacterium
CCTGTCAAATTTAATAATTCCGGATCTGTGACCTGAATCACCATTCCTTTATTATTCCGGCTGCTTAAATCCACCCTGGTGATCCGGATCTCATAATCCCTGACCTCGCCATCCACCGAACAGCGGATATAGGCAGGCCCCACCGATACGTCCTGACGGTAGCCTACGGGCATACACTCCAGCTGTGCAAATTCCTCCTCTGCACTCCCCGACAGCTGACCATAGATTCCCCGATCCGTATTTTTCGTGATCTCTCCCATGAAATTGGACTGGCTGTAGTTGATCACACCGGCCAGGGAGCCCGGCGTTCCCATGGTTCCCTTGATAATGGAGCGAATGGACGCCTCATAGAGACTGCCGCCTGCATCCTCAATAAGCTGCCCGGTATCCGAATCGCTGATGCCGTGGCCTAACGCTCCGAAACCGCCGTCCATATCCACATAGGAAAGCGTGCCTATTCCCTGGGTATCATCTCTGACCCATATTCCGGCCTTATATTCGTCCGCCGCCGTCTGAACCACAGGAATACGCACGTCCACTTCCTGATTATCTCTGCGAATCCGCAGAATCACATCCTCTCCGCCGGCAGCACAGATTTCCTCCACCAGTTCCTCTTTGGTGGAAACAGGTGTCCCATTGGTCTCCAGAATATAGTCGCCGGAATGAACGATTCCGGCGGCAGGCTCCGAAGTAACGCCGTCCAGTCCGGTAACCGGTCCTGTACCTACAATCAGTATCCCGTCGGTCTCCAGATAAATTCCGATGGGACAGCCGCAGGGAATCACCATCTCATTGTCCACTACCTCCACTTCAATATCCTGAAAATGAAAGAGGCCAAAGAGATTGAGCTCCAGTCCGTAGGTGCCCGTCTCCTCCGAATACAGAGAAAAACCTTCGTCCAGCAATACATGTATCTGGTCCGAAGGAATATTGGAAGCATCGGTCAGCATCACTTCCTGATCCTGCGCGGTGAGCGTTGCCGCCAAGGGCAGCTGGAGACAGATCTCACTTTCTTCTCCGCAGACCACACGGAGCTTTTCGGGAATCATTCGTTTTAGATAATAAATTGAGAAGAATCCGGTAAAAATAATGCTGACAATCAAAACCCGGATCAAAAACCTCCTCAGTATTTGTTTTTCTGACATAAAAAAACCTCCGCATCTACAGTGATTTTCCCTGTTAGTATGCGAAGATAATCTTAAAATCACACATAAATTTTTTGTACGAGATGGAAAAAGCACCCCATTTTTTGAGATGCTTTGTAAAAACACATTTTTCCATTACTTTTTGTTTTTCTTGATCTGCCGGGCCAGCTCCTTCATCTCCTGGGCATGGCGGTAGGTGGTGTCCGTCATCTGGACGCCTCCGATCAGGCGGGCCAGCTCTTCCACACTCGCCTTGTCGTCCAGGCTCCTTACCACGGTCCTGGTCTTGCCGGCCTCCACGCCCTTTTCAATCAGAAAATGCCGGTCCGCCATAGCCGCTATCTGCGCCAGGTGGGTAATGCACAGAACCTGGTGGCGCCTGCCGATGGCGGACAGCTTCTCCGCCACCTTCTGAGCCGTTCGTCCGCTGATGCCGGTATCGATCTCGTCAAAGATCAGCGTAGGAATATCGTCGGTATCTGCCAGCACCGATTTGATCGCCAGCATAATACGCGACAGCTCGCCGCCGGAAGCCACCTGCGCCAGAGGCCGCATCTTTTCGCCCGGATTCAGAGAAATCAGAAACTCCGCCTCGTCCCAGCCGTTTTCATGAAAATCTGAAAGCCTGTCAAAAGCCATCTCCACCTGCACATCCAGGAAATTCAAATCCACCAGAGCCTGGCGAATAGCCTCAGTGAGACGCACAGCCTCTTTTTTGCGAATCTCGGACAGCTGGCCGCACAGCTGTTCCATGCGGCCGCAGACCGCCTTATATTCCTTTTCCGTCTGCTCTCGGCGCTCATTATACCGCTCCAGAGCATTTAACCGATCCTCTCTCTCCTGTCGGTAGGCCATAATCGCCTCATAATCGGCTCCGTACTTGGCCTGCAGCCCCCGGATTCGATCCAGTCGCTCCTCTGTCCGGCGAAACTGCTCCTCATCAAAGGTCATCTCCTCGATATAGTCGCTGATTTCACGCCGCAGATCCTCCATCAGACTGTCAATCGAATAGAGCTGCTCCTGAATTCCGGCCAGACCCCCGTCATACTCAGCCAAAAACGTCACCTCTCTGGCCGCCGCGCCGATACGGGCCACAGCCGAATCCTCCGCCTCAGAGTCCAGAAGCTGATAAACCCGGTTCATCCCCTCCACAATCCGGCGGGAATTGGCCATTCGGCGATAGGCCAAGGCCAGCTCTTCCTCTTCACCAGGCTTTAGTCCGGCGCTGTCAATCTCCTGAATCTCATAACGGCAAAAATCGATCTCCCGCAGACGGCTCTCCTCATCCAGGGCAAATTCCCCGGCAGCCTTTTTTAGGGCCCGATACCGGTCATAGCTCTTTTTAAGCTCCTTTTTAAGCTCCGCCGCCTTATCGCGAATAAATTCATCCAGAATCTCCAGATGCTTGGACTTTTTTAGCAGGGACTGATGCTCATGCTGTCCATGAATATCGATTAAAAGCTCTGTGGCGCGGCGCACCATGGACTGAGGTACGGTCTCGCCGTTGAGCCGGCAGACGCTGCGCCCGCCGCTTATCCTGCGGCTGACAATCAGCTGTCCCTCCTCCAGAGGGATATTAAGCTCGGCCAGCGCCTTCCTTTTGTCCTGCTCATCCACCGCAAATACCAGCTCCACCAGAGCGCTGTCCGCTCCCGCGCGGACCACATCCCGGCCGGCCTTGCCTCCCAGAGCCGCCGTCACCGCATCAATCAGAATGGATTTACCCGCTCCTGTTTCACCGGTGAGAATCTGCACGCCCTCGCCCAGGTTTAATTCCGCCTCATCAATCAAAGCAAAATTTTTTACATGAATGGTCAAAAGCATATATTGCCCTCCTGGCTCATCTGCCCGTCAAGCTCGCTGTCTGCCTCAGAGCAGGCGGCGGATCTTTTCCATCAGCTCCCGTGTCTCCTCCACGCTGCGAATCGCGCACATGATCGTATCGTCTCCGGCAATGCAGCCTACGATTTCCGTAAAATCCATAGCGTCCAGAGCTGCCGCCACCGCGTTGGCCATTCCGGATACTGTTCGGATTACCAGAATATTCTGCGCCATATCCATCGATACGAAGCCAGCCTTGAAAGCATCCATATAGCGGCCCGTCACCGCCTCTTCCTTGCTGGGCATAGCCGCATATCTCTGCCGCCCGTCCTCAGACAGCACCTTGGACAGATGCAGCTTGCGGATATCCCGGGACACAGTGGCCTGCGTCACCGAAAAGCCCTCGGCATTCAGACGCTCGGCCAGCTCCTCCTGGGTTGTGATCTCGTATTTTTCAATGATTTCCAGGATCTTGTCCTGCCGTCTCCCTTTCATGTGACCTCCTATCTGTCTCCCATCTTCTTTCTCAGCGCCTCCAGAAAGCTCTGCTTATTGTACTTAATCAGCCGCACGGTCTCTTTGGACCGGCAGATACGTACCCGGTCCCCAGGCAGAAGGCCGGCCACCTCATTGCCGTCGAAAGCAGCCAGTCCCAGAGCATTCCTGCGGGAGGGATGTTCCATCATTTCCAGCTCCACCACTGAACGGGATTCCAGCACAATACTGCGGCTGATCAGCGTATGAGGGGATACCGGCGTCAGAACGATCAGAGACGCCCGCGGATTGACCACAGGGCCGCCGGCCGAAAGATTATAGCCGGTGGAACCGGTGGGAGTCGCCACCACCATCCCGTCGGCCTGATATGTAGTCAGATATTCGCCGTCCACGTATACTTTAAAATACAGAACCGTCAGCCCTCTTCCTCCGATGGCAATATCATTAAGAGCTACATCCTCGTAGAGAATCTGTCCCTCTCTCTCCACTCGGCCCAGAAGCATCATCCTCTCTTCAAAGGAGACCTCTCCCTCCGTCAGCAGCCGGAGAGCGTCGTCCACATGATCCCGGTCCACCTCGGCCAGATATCCCAGATTGCCCAGATTGATTCCCAAAAAGGGCAAATGCCGGCCCCGCAGCTCCCTGGCCGCCTGCAGCAAAGTGCCGTCCCCTCCAAAGACCAGCACGCACTGCGTTTCCTCGTCAGGAGCATCGGTGCAGACGCAGCCCATGGAAATCAGCCTCTCTTTGACCTTCTCCGCCATGCGGATTGCCTCCGCCTTGCCACTGTTGGCAATCAACATAAAATTTTTCATAGTGCTTCGTGTGCCCTCTCCACTGTCAAATCCACATTCACAGGCAGCGTCTGGCAGCCCTCCGCCTCTCCCTTGCCCAGATACAGCAGATACTCTATGTTGCCCTCGGGCCCTTTGATGGGCGAATAGTCCAGATTGAGAATCTGAAAGTCCAGGGACCGGGCAAAGCTGATCACCTTCTCAATCACCTCGCGGTGCACCGCCTTGTCCCGAACCACGCCCTTTTTGCCCACCTTTTCTCTGCCCGCCTCAAACTGAGGCTTTACCAGACAGACTGTCTGAGCCGCAGCGTCCAGCAGGTTCTGCAGCGGCCCCAGGACTTTGGTCAGGGAAATAAACGACACATCCACAGAGGCAAAGGACACCGCCTCGCCGATATCCTCCGGGGTCACATAACGAATATTGGTCTTCTCCATGCAGACCACCCGCGGATCGTTGCGCAGCTTCCAGTGAAGCTGACCGCGCCCTACATCTACAGAGTAGACCTTTGCCGCCCCGTTTTGCAGCATGCAGTCCGTAAAGCCGCCGGTGGAAGCTCCCACATCCATACAGACTCTGCCTGTCAGATCAAGGCCAAAAACCTGCATCGCTTTTTCCAGCTTCAGGCCGCCGCGGCTCACATAGGGAAGGCGGTCTCCTCTGACCTCCAGGGACGCCTCCTCGTCAAAAGTCGTGCCGGCCTTGTCCTCTTTCTGGCCGTCTACATAGACGATGCCTTCCATAATCATGGCCTTGGCCTTCTCCCGGGAATCGGCCAGTCCCCGCTTTACCAGCAGTATATCCAGACGTTCCTTCATGAAGTATTCCTCTGCTTTCTTTTGCTTTTATTTTTTGCGGTGAATCAGATAGATGAACAATTCCTCCAGAAATTCGTTGCGCACTTCAAATCCTTTAAGGCCTTCCAGAGCCCGGCGGGACAGCTCCTCCACCTTTGCCTGCGCCGCCTCCATGCCGTAGAGGCTCACATAGGTATTCTTGCTGTTTTTCTCATCGCTTCCCACAGGCTTGCCCAGCTCCTCCTGGGTGCTGGTCAGATCCAGAATATCGTCCTGAATCTGGAAAGCCACGCCCAGATCGCCGGCAATCCGCTCCACTGCCTGCACCTGTCTCTCGTCTGCTCCCGCCAGCACCGCTCCGATCATCATCGACGCCTCCAAAAGAGCTCCTGTTTTCAGGCGATAGACAAAGTCCAGCTGCTCCCCCGTCATGGGCCGGCCCGTCAGCTCCACGTCCACAGTCTGACCGCCTATCATCCCGTATATGCCGGTCTTGGCCGCCAGAATCCGCACAGCCTCCCCTACTCTCTCCGGATGATTCGTCCGGGCAAAAGCTCCGGCCGCCACCTCAAAGGCAAAAATCATCAGACCGTCTCCGGCCAGGATTGCCATGTCCTCTCCGTATTGTACCCAGGTGGTCTTGCGCCCGCGGCGATACTCATCCCCGTCCATAGCCGGCAGATCGTCGTGAATCAGAGAAGAGGTATGGATCATCTCAATGGCCGCCATAAACAGACCGATCTCTTCTCCTTCCCCGCCAAACATCCGCCAGGTTTCCTCCATCAGCATGGGACGCAGTCTCTTGCCTCCTGCCAGGACACTGTAATTCATCGCCTCCAGCACAGTCCTCTGAAAACCGGTTTCCTCCGGCAGACTCCTGCGAATCACCGCCTCCACTTCCTGCGCACGCTGCTTCATCCGTTCTTCAAAATTCATGGCTCTCTCCATTCTCATCAATGATCAGGCACTGTTTCTCTACCCGGTCAATTTTTTCATTGCACAGACGCACCATCTCCATCCCCTCGGCATAGAGATGAAAAGCCTCCTCCAGACTCTGGCCTCCCGCGTCCAGCTGCCCCAAAATATCGTTCAGCCGTGCGAAAGCCTCCTCCATCGTGCAGTCTTTATCGCTTGCTTCGCCTTTCGCTTTATTCATATTCCCGTCTGTATTCAAATTTCCATCTATATTTAAATTCTTGTCCTTATTTTGATTCTTATCCCTGACTTTATCCATCTTTTCCGTTGTCTGACCCATCTGTTATCTGCGCCTTTTCCTCTCTGTCTTCTTCCACCCGCACGGCGAAGGAACCGTCCCTTACATGGACTCTCAGTCTCTCGCCCTCATGGACCTGAAAAGCCGACAAAACGCCCCGTCCTTTCTCATCCGCCACAAAGGCATATCCGCCGCCCAGCCGCTTCAGGGGACTCATGGCGTCCAGCTGCGAAGCCGCCAGATGCAGGCGGTGTCTCTCTCCCTCCAGTCTGCGCTCCATACCGGCCCGCAGTCTGTCTTCGGTATCCGTCAGACTCTGACGCAGGCTGGCGATTCTGTACTCCGGCCGGTAGAGCCTGAGCTTAAGCTCCCCGTTTTTGAGCCTCTCCCTCTGGCGGGACAGCCTGTCCTCCATTCGCCGGTTTAAGGCAGAACGCTTTTCCCGCAGAGAATCCAAAAAGGCCCGGCAATCGTAAACTGCCAGCTCTGCGGCAGCCGATGGAGTAGGCGCCCGCATATCCGCCACGTAATCGGCGATGGTGATATCTGTCTCATGACCCACAGCGGAAATTACCGGCGTATCGCAGTCAAAAATAGCCTGGGCCACAACCTCTTCATTGAATGCCCACAGATCCTCTAAAGAGCCTCCGCCTCTTCCCACAATCATACAGTCCGGATGCAGCTGATCCAGCCTTTCAATGGCCGCGGCAATACTCTCCGGCGCCCCCTCGCCCTGTACCTGGGCCGGCGAAAGAATAATCTGTACATAAGGATTTCTCCGGCGGGTCACCTGGATTATATCCCGGATAGCGGCGCCGGTAGGGGCCGTCACCACACCCAGCACCTGAATAAAGGACGGAATGGGTCTTTTGTACTCCGGCGCAAACAGACCTCTCTCGGCCAGACGCTCCCTGCACTCTATAAAGCGGCGGTACAGCTCGCCCAGGCCATCCAGTTCGATCTGCCTGGCATAGAGCTGATAGCGCCCTTCTCTCTCATAGACATTGATCTGTCCCGTGACTAATACCTTCTGTCCGTTCTGCATGGAAAAAGCAAGACCCCGGCGGCTGCCGGCAAACATGACGGCGGCTATGGAGCCGCCCTCATCCTTCAGCGTGAAATAGATGTGCCCCGAAGTGTGATACTTCAGATTGGAAACCTCGCCCCGCACACAAAGGCCGGACAGCAGAAAGTCCTGGACAAACATGCCCTTGATATAGCTGTTGACCTGGGATACCGTATAAACGCTGCCTGCGCTCATGCCTGGTCCCGGTCTACCAGACGCGCCAGAACGCCGTTGACGAAACTGGGCGACTCATCCCCGCCAAACTTTCTGGCAATCTCCACCGCTTCGTTGATTGCCACCTTGGTAGGAATATCTTCATCATAATTCATCTCATAGAGAGCCAGACGCAGCACCGTCAGGTCCACCTTCCCCATTCGTTTCGTCTTCCAGCCCTCCGCAGCCCGGTCGATCTCCTCATCGAGAGCGTCCGCCTTTTCACAGATGGCCAGAGCCCGGTCTAAGAGGGCCTTTTTCTCCTCATCGGCAATCTCCTCTCCCTCCTGCCGGCTCAGAGAGTCCAGATACCTCTCGGCCTGCTCCTTCCACTCCTCCGCCTCAAAAAAATCCCGCCGGAACAGCATTTTAAAAATATGCTCTCTGGATTCGTGCCTTGTCATAAAATTTTCCTCCGAATCTTTCCCGTGTAAAAAGGGGACGCCCCGGCGGTCCGTCGTCTGATGATACGCCGGAATACCGCGCCCCGGGTTTCTCCCGCAGGCGCGGCTCTCAGCATTAAGACGCAGATCATCGGGATATCCCCCGCTCTACTCTTCTTATTTGGCTGGCTCCAGATTTACTCCGGCTACCTTGATATTCACATCCAGCACGGAGAATCCGGTCATGTTCTCGATCGCCGCCTTTACCTTCTCCTGCACCTTGCCGCAGACAGCGGGAATGCTGTAGCCATAATCCAGATTCAGAGCCAGATCCACGGATACGGTGGTGTCAAAAACCTCCACCTTTACGCCTCTGGACAGGTTCTTCATCCCCAGCTTTGCCACCAGCTCATTGGTCACATTGCCCGCCATGGACGCCACGCCCTTCACCTCCGTGGCAGCCAGGCCGGCGATGATAGCGATCACCTCATCGGCAATCTGCACTTCTCCCACCTTGTCTTTCTCGTATACCATATGGGTACTTCTATTGGCCAATGCTTCACTCACAGCAGTTACCTCCTATGTTTCTTCCTGTTCCGCAAAGTATACCCCTTTAAAAGGGTATCCTCCGTCTTATCCTTTATTCTACCCAAATATGGACAGTTTTGCAAGGGGAAAAACAAATTCTACTCCCCCATCTCCAGCAGCGTAATCACAATCTTGTCGGCACTGACTTCCGTCTTGCGCTTTACGATATCCTCCACCTGCGCTCTCTCAGCGTCGGTCAGAGAAGTGCGGCCCACTACCACATCTACCGAGTCGTTGTTTATGTACACAATACAGTTTTCAAATCCTTTGGCAGCCAGCAGGGATTCCGCAGCCGTCTCCTTTTCAGCGATGGCCGTCAGATTCAGCATGCTGTCAATCGCCTCCTGCTTCTGAGCCTCATCCACATTGGTATTATCGATGATCTCCATCAGGGTCTCCTTGTTTTTGGCCCTGGTCTGCTCCCTGGACAGCTGTACGCTGGCCACATAATCAAGGACCGTGCTCCCGCCTGTCAAAATTGCCGTGCCCGGCGTATCGCTGCTCTCCGCATTGGGAGTACTCTCCAAAGCAGCCTCGCCGGAAACTTCGCCTGCCGCCTGCGCGCCGGCCTCGCCGGCTGCCGTCTCTGCGGCTGCCGCTCCCTCCGCCCCGGCGGCCGTTTCTTCACTGCCGGCCAGGGTCTCCTGAAGGGCCGAGGTCAGAGCTTCATTTTCCGCCAGTATATCTTCGTCGGAAATATCAAGGAGCTCATCGACCACATTCTCCTCCCCGGAAGCTGCGGCCTGGGAGTCCGCATCCTTGTTGTCGGCGGTATAATTCAGATATCCGGCCACCGCAATCATCACCGCCAGCAAAGTTAACACTACTTGATTCTTTTTTAAAATTCGTTTCATACGGTAACGCTCCTTCTTATCACGGCTGTGAAGCCATCTTACATACTTTAATTTTATGTGTGGGAATATCAAATAATGCCTGCACCGCAGCAGAGATTTCTGCCTGGACGCTGGCCCGGTCTCCTCCCTCGCAGGCCACCACGACTCCCTCCACCTGCGGCATCAGCTCCTTAACCACGTAAGGCTCGCCATTCCCATCCCCGACAAGGACGGTCTGGCTGTCCTCACTGACATCATAATTATTCCGCACGCCGCCCTGGGCATCGGTTTCCCGCGTCACGCTCTCCTGCCGGGAAATATCATTTTGGAGCACCTGTTCCGACGAGGCCGCAAGCGTCACCATCACTTCCACCTGCCCCGCTCCTTCGATGGAAGATAAAAGCTCCCTAAGCCGTCCTTCCAGCTCTTCTTCATAGGTGGCGGCGCTTACTGCGCCCTGGGATTCCGGCACGGTCTCCTCCTCATCTTCGGCCGGGGAACCGGCAGGGAAGGCTAACATCGCCAGAATAAGCCCCGCCGCCAGAAGAAGGATAAATTTGCGGTTGCCCAGATCGCTCCAGAATCTCTTCCATGAAAAACTTTTTTCGTTCATCCTTCACCCTCCCGCACAAGATAGATGGTCACCTGCTCCGCTGAAAAGGAAAAAACCGAGGCCAAAGTGTCATGAAGTCCCCGAAGCTCCGACGGCTCGTAATAGGCGGCCGTCTCCGCTCCGCCGTCCTCCCCGCCATCCTCCCCGCTTTCCATCTCGCCCACCGTCCCAACTGGCTCCACGCTCCTTACCTCCTCCACCTGTCCCTCCTCCTGACGGTCCTCTCCCCCTAGAGGCTCTTCTCCCCCGATCTCGCTGACGGTCAGGCTGATCGCCGAGGGTTCATTTCCCTCCCATTCCATAGAATAAGATTCCATCCGGTAGCCAAAGCTCTCCGTAAGGGCCGTTAAAGGCGCCCGGAAAGCCTCCTCCTGATGCTTTTTAGCCTCCCCATCCCAGTCTGCATCGGCCCCCTGCCTTTCAATCTGATCCACCCAAGAGGAAAATATCCCCTCCTCATAGGACAGGGCGGCCCGATCGGATATTCCAAAAAGGGACAGAACCGGGGCGGCCGCCGCCAATATTACCAGAACGCCCAAAAACAGCCGGATATATTTGCGCCACGCCCCCTCCGGCACCGCCTCTGCGGCCACACCGCCCAGAATCAGCACCGCCGCTATGCCATAGATCCAGTCCGCCATCCGCTTCACCGCCTCTCATCATCCCATATAACCCATAACCCCTTCGCATATCTGTCAGCCCACCCGCCCAAAACAGGCGCAGGCCACTCCTACCGCTATGGCAAAGAGTAAAATCCCTCCGCCCATAATCTTTAGAAGCAGAGCGCAGCCCTCTCCCACAGCCGCCACAGCCTTTGGAATCCGCTTATCTGAAACAGGCTGCAGCACAGCCGCCAGCCCATGATAGAGGAGGGCAAAAAAAAGCAGCTTGCACAAAGGCCCCAGAGATACCAGCACCAGTGCGAATACGCCGGCCACCCCAATACCGTTGCGCACCAGAGCAGCCGTTCCCAGAGCCATCTGAGCCGCCGTCTCCACCCCGTTTCCCACTCCAGGAATCAGGCTGGCCAGTTTCAAAAGCGCGCCTCCCTTGACTGCATCCATATAGGGAAGCAGCAAAGCCTGCACGGTCTGAAATCCTACCGCCAGACCAAAGACAGCCTTTACCGACCATTTTAAAAGGCTGTAGAGCAGCCCCGTCAAACGGCTTAAAAAATCCTCGGTAAACAATCCCTCCAAAAGGCGCAGCACCACGCAGGCTTTCACTCCCTGCACGGCAATATTTTCAAAAAACCACTGAACCGCCCGGATGAGCAGCAGAGTAAACTCGTACATAGCCGCCGCCGTAAGCTGCCCCTGGATGGCTACCGCCACAAAAAACACCGGAAGAAAGGCATTCATCAGACTGCCTATCATCGAAAAAGCCTCCGCCGCCACCGACACCGCCGTCCCGAAAGCGGTCAAAAGCAGCACCGCCAAAACCGTATACAAAATGTAAAAGCCAGTCTGCGAAACCTGTCCGTCTGGAAAGGCTCGGGTCAGATTTGCAAAAACAGCCCCCATAACGGCAAGCAGCAAAATCTGCCAGGCTGCATTTCTTCCCGTGCGCAGCTCTCCAAAAAGGGCCTCGTCCACATAGGAAGCCAGAAGCCGGAAAAATTCTGCAAAGTTCCCCTGAGCCAGCTGACCCACCACCTGGCCGAAGGAAATTTCCTCCCCTCCCAGCGCTTCCCGAAGCACCTGGTCTATCTCTCCAAAGTCATAGGAGGAAAGCTCCCGGTCAAGCTCCTGCTGCACATCCTCCGCGCCGCCCTCCCCCTCTCCCGTCCCGGTCTGGCCCGCCAGAGCCGCCGGCGCAAAGGAAACAAAGAAAAGGAAGGTCACAAGAAATACGGTCAGCCATCGTTTCCTGCCGTTCCTTTCCATCTCTATAAGCCCTCATAGAGAAAAGCGCGAACCGTATCCAAAAGAGACAATACGGCCGGCAGCCCCAATGACAATACCGTGAGCTTTCCGAAGGTTTCAATCTGGCCGGCAATGGAGCTGTAACCGGCGTCCTTGCACAGACCTGCGCACAGCTGCACCGTATATGTAATTCCGATCATCTTGAGCAACGTGGTCACATAGACCGCATCCACCGGCAGAGCGTCCATAAATTGTTCCACCGCAGCCGTCACCGTCTCCAGCCGCCCCACTGTATAAAAGGCAATGATAAAGCCTGCCGCCAGGGCGGCGTAAACGGCATATTCGCTGCAAAACGCCTTTAGCTGCACAGCCACCAGAACCGCCAGCAGTCCCATAAGCCCTACGGAAATTACACTCATTCCAATCCCTCCTACAGCGCAAACAGATCCTGTATGGTTTCAAACAGCTCATATATATAGGGAATCACCCAGTACAGCACCAAAAGAAGGCCCGCCAGGCTGGTGAGAAAGGCCTGTTCCTCCCTGCCGCTGTGCTTAAGCACCTGACACAGCACCGAGACCAGAATTCCCACCGCACCGATTCGGAAAATCAGATCGATTGACATTTTCTCCTCCTACATCAGCAAAATCGCCAGGAAAAAGCCGGCAAACACTCCCAGATAACGGTACAGCCTTCCCTTCTTTTCCTCCTGTCTCTTAAGCTCCTCCGTCTGCATCCTCCACTGTTCCAGAAAACGGGATAAGTTTTCCAGCTGCGCCTCCAGATCAAACTGCCCCAGCTGCTGTCCCAGATAATACAAAAGCTCCGCTTCCCCGCCAAGGAGGCTTTCTTTCAAATATCCCGCCAGTTCCTCCTGCCAAAGCTCATAAAAGCGCCCGCCATCCCGTCCGGACAGCCGGCCGGCAAGCCTCTTCAAAAAAGCTGCAAAGGCTCCTTTTTCCACCATTCCCGCCCGCCCCATGGCCTCCTCCAGAGGCAGATGATGGAAACGAATCTCTCCCAGAAGGAACTGAACCGCTCTGGAAATCTGCTCGCATTCCTTTATTCTGCGGTTATAGAGCAAAGCCTGGCGAAATCCCAGACCACTGCAGGCGGCAATAATCATCACCACTCCCGCAGTCTTTAACATTTCTCATTCCTCCTGCCTCTCCACAGGGTAAGCCCGTCCTTCCCGCAGACCCGGTAGAATATCTCTTCTCTCTCCCTCTCGATCAGCACATACCGGCCAAAGCGCCGCTCCGACAGCCAGCGGCCAAAAACGGGCCGCAGCCCCAGTTCCTCCAGAGACGAGGCATGGGCTGTGGCAATGATACGGCAGCCGCAGTTCATCACATATTCCATAGCCCGGCAGTCCTCCTCGCTTCCCACCTCGTCCACGGCAATCACCTGCGGAGCCATGGTGCGCACCAGCATCATCATCCCTTCCGCCTTGGGACAGCCATCCAGTACGTCCGTCCGGCTGCCCAGGTCATTCTGCGGAATCCCCTGACAGCAGGCTGCCAGCTCCGACCTTTCATCCACCACTCCTACCATGCAGGCCTGCCCGCCTGTCCCATCGGACAGCAGCCGGATAATATCCCGCAGAAGCGTCGTCTTTCCCAGTCCCGGAGGAGACAAAATCAGCGTATCGCACAGCTGCCCCCTCTCCCACAAAAGAGGGGCCACCCGCCTGCCGCAGCCTGGAATCTGTCTGGCTATACGTATATTCAAAAAGGTGATCGGCGAAATGGTCCGGACTCGTCCATCCTCCGCTACCGTTCGGCCGCACAGTCCTACCCGGTGGCCTCCCTGAATCGTCAGAAAGCCCTGACGGATCTTTTCTTCAAAAGCATAGCGTGAATAGCTGCTGATATAATCCACCGTCTCCCCGATCTCGGAAAGAGTCACGCGATGCGCTTCCTCTCCCGGACAGAATTCGCCCGTATCGGAGACAAAATTTTTCTTTCCGCCGCAGACTACCATAAAGGGCTGGTCCACCCGCAGGCGGATTTCTTCCATTCCCGCAAAATCTATGGCAGACTTTTCCAGGATTCGGCGCAGTCCCACCGCCAAAATCCTCGTCACCTCTTCCTCCCTGCTCAACCTGTCCACCTCCCTTTAAAACAATATATGGACAGGGCCGGAATTTATGCGTAAAAAAAGAAGGCCGCCGGCTGGCAGAGCCTTCACTCCCTCATTGACATTTAATCCATTTCGTCTTATGCTGACTTATGCCGGCATTTGGCCGGCAGCCGCTAATCAGCAGAAAGGATGTGCAATATGAAATTTGATGTAGAAACCCTATTGGAATACAATGGAGAAGCCGTCTCTTTTTCCGGAATGCTCCCCGGCAACTATGAAGAAATCGACCCCAAACGCAAACATCCGGCCGTCATTATTCTTGCGGGCGGAGCTTACTGGAGACGTTCGGACCGGGAAAAGGAGGCCGTAGCATTAAAGCTTCTGGCCCAGGGCATCAGTCCCTGGATCCTGGAATACAGCGTTGCGCCAAAGGTATTTCCCCAGTCCCTGTGCGAAGTGCTGACGGCGATTGCATGGCTGAGAGGACATGCCGATGAATATTATATTGACTCTGAAAACATCTGTGTCTGCGGTTTTTCCGCCGGCGGACACCTGGCCGCCAGTACCGGCTGCTTCTGGAATCGGGATTTTATTCAGGAACGCTTAAGCCGGCCTGGCAGCCTGATCCGGCCGGATAAGCTGATTCTCTGCTACCCCGTAATCACAGCGGGGCCTTACGCCCATTCGGACTCCATCCGCTGCCTGCTGGGAGAAGAGGATGCGCAGCGTGAAGAATGCCGGTCCCTTGTGTCCCTGGAAAAACAGGCAGGCGAGGATTTCCCTCCCACCTTTTTGTGGCACACCGCGCAGGATGCCTCCGTCCCGGTACAGAACGCCCTTCTCCTTGCCATGACTCTTGCCGAAAAGAAGATTCCCCTGGAGATGCACATCTATCCCGAGGGGCGGCATGGTCTGTCCACAGGCGATTTCACCTCCTGCGGCGA
>CALWLM010000137.1 GCA_944381515.1 uncultured Lachnospiraceae bacterium
ACCTGATCGCCATGTATGTGGGGATGCAGCTTTTTGGCCTGCTGGGTTTGTTCTACGGGCCCATCGGCTATCTGCTGATTAAAGGGGCGGGCCGAAGCAAAGGCACAGCAACAGGAGCAGGGACAGAGCCGGGGGCCTGATCCATGGAAAAACCGCCGTACTGGTCTTTTTGGTGCGGCGGGGATTTTTGAAAAAGGCTGTTGACATTCGCGCAGATGTAAAGTATAATTAAGGCCGTTGAAAGTGTTTTTTTGGATTGTTACTCTTAGAGGCATTACCGTAGAATTCACATAGAAGTATGTGCTTTTTGTATGCCTGTAAGAGTTTTTTTATTGTAAGGGGTGGCGGGGTGTCTGTACATGTTGTAAAGAAGATTAACAATAATGTTGCCTTGTGTATAGACAGCAAGGGGCAGGAGCTGGTGGCCTTTGGCACGGGCATCGGTTTTCCCAGGACGCCCTATGAACTGACGGACATGAGCAAGGTTACCCGCACCTATTATAATGTAGATCCTGCCATGTACGGCCTGCTGGATGAGATACCTGCGGAGATCTTTGAGATAGCAGGAAGGCTGATGGACATAGCCAAGGCCCGCCTGGACCGGCGCTTTAATACCAACATGGCCTTCAGCCTGGCGGATCATATTAACTTTGCCATTCAGCGGGTGCAGTCGGGGATGAGTATGCAGTTTGCCTTTTCCTATGATGTGGAGGCCCTTTATCCGGTAGAGGCAGAGCTTGGGAAACTGGCCCTTCGGATGATTCGGGAGACCTGCGGCGTCAAACTCCCCAAAAGCGAGGGAACCAGCATTGCCCTGCATTTTATCAATGCGGAGGAGCCGCCGGAGGATGATTCGGCGGAGGAGGGCTTCAATCAGATGGCGGATGCCATGACTGGCGTGGTAGAGCGGTATTTTGGCATCAGCGTTGATAAAAACGCATTCGATTATTACCGTTTTTGCAGTCATCTTCGGTATTTCCTTAAGAGGCTGCGGGAGAACGCACAGTTTGAGGATCAGGATATGAAGCTGTTTGGCTATATCCGGGAGGACTATCCCAAGGCTTATCAGTGCGTCAAAAAGATGATTACCTGCCTGCCGGACAATCTGGCGGAGAAATGCAACGAGCAGGAAAAGCTGTATCTGACCATCTATGTGATCCGCCTGTGCAACAGTCAGATGGAGCATTGAAGCAGGATAAATAAAACAGGATAAACAAAACAGAATCGAAAGAGGTTTGTTACCTTTATAAGGGCATTACCTGTGCAGAGCAGTCTGAAGACCGGACGGCTCTGCCGGGCAGTGTCCTTTTGTTATATCAGGCGATATCTGCGGAAGAAGAGCGCGCATCCTCCGTAAAGATACAAAAATAATGAAAGCAGCAATGAGAGCAGCAAAAAGAGTAAAGAAAAAGCAAAAGTAAAGGAGAAAAGACGATGGCCAAGAAAGAAAGATACGCGGAGCTTGCCAAGGCTGTGCTGGAGCAGGTGGGAGGCAAGGAGAACATTACCTTCTTCACCCACTGTATGACGAGACTGCGGTTTAACTTAAAGGATAAGAGCGTGGTAGATCTGGATGCCATTAAGAAAATCGAGGGAGTACTGGGGGCGCAGTGGTCCAATGAGCAGCTGCAGATCGTGATCGGTCAGGCTGTGGGCGACGCCTATAACCTGATCTGCGATCTGGCCGGTATGCAGAAGCAGGCGGCGGTGGATGAGGATCTGGACCAGACCCCCGCCAAGAAAAAAATCAGCATCAGCGCCTTCTTCGATGTGATTGCAGGTTGTCTGACTCCTCTGATCTCCCCTCTGATCGGTGCAGGTCTGATTAAGTGCGTTGTTATCCTGGGAGAGATGTTTGGCTGGCTGACGCCGGACATGCCGACTTACATAGTGCTGTCCTTTGTGGCAGATGCAGGCTTTTATTTTCTGCCGGTCTTTATCGGCGCTACGGCGGCCAAGAAATTTAACGCCAGCACCGGTCTGGGTATGCTGGTAGGCGCAATGCTTATCCATCCCAATTTTGTCTCAGCGGTACCTGCGGGCACGGCGCTGAACATTTTCGGAATTCCGATCTATGCCGGCAGCTATTCCAGCAGTATCTTCCCCGCATTGATTTCCGTATGGGTGATGTCCTATGTGGAGAGATTCTTTAAAAAGCATTCTCCGGAATTTCTGCGGACGATTCTGGTTCCCTTTGGCACCATTCTGGTGATGATGCCCCTGACTTTGTGCGTGCTGGCGCCGGCCGGTTCCTTTATCGGCAACTATATCTCCGAGGCCATTATCTGGCTCTACGATGTGACAGGCTTCCTGGGAGTGGCTGTGCTGACCGCCGTATATCCTCTGCTGGTTATGACGGGTATGCACGGCGCGCTGGTTCCCTATATGTTTCAGACCTTTGCCAGCCTGGGATATGAGCCTATCGTCTGCACAGCCTGCATTATCTCCAACATCAGCCTGGGCGCTGCCAGTGCAGGCGCTGCCGTCAGACTGAAGGACAAGACGGAGAAATCCACGGCTGTATCCGGCGCAGTGACGGCTATTGTGGGCGGCATTACGGAGCCGGCTCTGTACGGAACCTGCGTGAAATACAAAACGCCTCTCTACGGCGCGATGATCGGCAATTTTGTCGGCGGCGCTCTGGGCGGACTTCTGCACGTGTATGCCTATGCCTTTGCCGGCAGCTCGGGCATTCTGGCAGTGACCGGATTTATCGGACCCACCTCGTCCAATGTGATTTTCTTTATTCTCAGCATGGCGGTGGGCGCTTTGGTCTCCTTTATCGCAACCATCATCCTGTTTAAGAAGAATAATCAGTAACCTGTGAAAGGAGCAGCTATGAGATTTCCAGAAAATTTTTACTGGGGCGGAGCCACGGCAGCCAATCAGTTTGAGGGCGGCTGGCAGGAGGGAGGAAAGGGCGACAGTGTCTGCGATCATATGACGGCAGGCTCGGTGAACAGCCCCCGCTACTTTACCAATGAGATTCAGAAGGACCGCTACTATCCTTCCCATAATGCCATAGACTTTTATCATCATTATAAAGAGGATATCGCCCTCTTTGCCGAGATGGGTTTTAAGATGTTCCGGCTTTCCGTTAATTGGACCAGAATCTTTCCCAGGGGGGATGAGTCCGAGCCCAATCAGCAGGGGCTGGATTTCTATCGGGACGTGTTTTTGGAACTGCGCAAATACAATATTGAACCGCTGGTGACGATTTCCCACTATGAGATTCCCTATCATCTGATGAAGGAGTATGGGGGATGGCTGAACCGCAGCTGCATTGATTTTTACTTAAATTATTGCCGGACCCTTTTTACAGAATATAAGGGGCTGGTGAAATACTGGCTGACCTTCAATGAGATTAATGCTTTGCAGTTTGGCATCGGCGATATTTTGTCCGGCGGCTTCCCCTGCGCGGACGGCAATGCGCAGGTGCTGGGGCTTGAGGCTTCCAGGGAGGACAATCAGAAGCGCTACCAGGGCCTGCACCATCAGTTTTTGGCCAGCGCCAGGGCTGTGGTCCTGGGACATGAGATTGATCCGGACAACAAGATCGGCTGTATGGTGGCGGGAGGCTGTTATTATCCCTATACCTGCAATCCGGACGATGCGCTGAAGGCCCAGAGGGATATGCGTATGAATTACTTCTGCGGCGATGTCCAGGTCAGAGGGGAGTATCCCTACTTTGCGAAGCGTATGTTCCGAGAGCTGGGGGTGGAGCTGGAAACCCAGGAAGGCGACGATGAGATTCTGCGCCGGGGCAAGGTGGATTTTTACAGCTTCAGCTATTATATGAGCAGCTGCTCCACAGAAGATGAAGAAGTGAAGCGCACCAACGGCAATCTGGTCACCGGCGTCAACAATCCCTATTTAAAGGCCAGCGACTGGGGCTGGCAGATTGACCCGAAGGGACTCAGATACCTGTTAAATGATCTCTATGCCAGATATCAGATTCCCATTATGATCGTAGAGAACGGTCTGGGAGCGAAGGATGTGCTGGAGGCAGACGGTACGGTTCACGACAGTTACAGGCAGGATTACCTGCGGGAGCATATCGCTCAGATCGGGGAAGCCATTGAAGACGGCGTGGATGTGATCGCCTATACGCCCTGGGGCTGCATCGATCTCATCAGCGCTTCCACCGGTGAGATGAAAAAAAGGTACGGATTTATCTATGTGGATCTGGACAATGAGGGAAAAGGAAGCTTCAAACGCTATAAGAAGGATTCCTTCTACTGGTACAAAAAGGTCATTGCCAGCAACGGAGAGGATCTGGACTGACAAAAACCTCTGAAAATAAGGGACAGATATGTAAAGATTTCCGTAATATATAAGGATAATTCTCGGGAGAGGGCTGTGTTTTTCCAAACAGCCCTCTCTGTTTGATTGCCCAGACGAATGGCCAAAACCGCCAAAGCAAAACAGAGATTAGCGTAAACTAATCTCTGTCGCATTATTATACTGTCATTTCGCAATGTCTGGGAAAAGCAGGCGCAACAGCAGGGAAACTAGCAGCGATCCTGTTTACAGAACCTTGTCCCCTGCATTTACCGTCTGTCCTTCGCAGGACAGAACCACGGGCTTGTCATAGCCGCCGGTGAAGACCAGCATGGTCGTCAGATCAATACCCTGTCCCT
>CALWLM010000138.1 GCA_944381515.1 uncultured Lachnospiraceae bacterium
GTCTGACGATACTAAACGCCAATATTCTGTTGGGCTACATTGAGAGAGCGGTCTCCAATCTGTCCAGAGATCTGACGCTTTCCCTGAAAAATAAGATAGTTCTTCGCCTTTACATTCATTTGAGCTGCATGGTGGAACGGCTGGTCACCAAAGCGCCTATGACGGCGTACGACGGCCTGGAGGAGTTTGAAAAGGAACACGGCGCATTTATCCGGGCTTTCCGCAAAAATTTTCAGGAGCTGTGCGCGCATTATAATGTGGAAATTCCGCTCAGCGAAATTGCTTTTTTATACGATTACATTTTCAGCGACTGCATTTAAAGGATGATGGGAAGGGAGGGAAAGGAAGCTGAGATGGAACATTATATTTTGGCGTCGCATGGTTCTTTGGCCTGTGGGATGAAAAGTGCAGTTGAAATGATCTGCGGGAATGAATATCCTTTGGCAAGCTACGATCTGGATCACTATGATACGCCGGAGGAAATCTATGCAGCCATTGAGACGCAGATCCAGGCAGAACCCCGGGACGAATATGTCATTTTCACGGATCTTTTGGGGGGAAGCGTACACAACTGTCTGCTGCGGCTGGGGCAGTGCGACAATGCTGTGGTCATTGCAGGAATGCATCTGGGGTTGGTATTGGGAATGATGGGAGGTGAGAAAGAAGGAACGCTGCAGCAAAGAGCAGATGAGGCAATTCGTATGACCACGCCGATGATCACCGCTTTTGCCAAAGAACGAATACAGGAGAATCTAATATATGGGGAGGAGGAAGAGATATGATTGAGTGTCTTCGGATTGATGAGCGGCTTCTGCACGGACAGGTTATTACCAAATGGATAACCCAATACAATCCCGATGCCATTGTGATTGCCGACGATGAGGTGGCGCAGGACGAAATTGCCAAGATGGCTCTGCGGATTGCGAAGCCCGACGGAATGAAAATGTCGATTCGTTCGGTGGATGAGGCCATTCAGCTGGTAAGAAGTGACCGAACACAGCGGATGAGGCTGTTTGTGCTGGTCAAGGATACAGGAAGCGCAAAGCGTATTGTAGACGGGGGGAGTCCGGTAAAAACCGTGAATATTGGGGGCTTGCGGAGCAATCGCGACGGTTCCAGGCCCATTGTGGGGGTGATACGGGCAACACAGGAGGATATTGATGCGATTCGTCAAATAGAGCCTCTGGTGGGAGAAGTGGACGTAAGAACCGTACCGTCGGAAGAAAAGAAAAATATACTCAAATATTTGTAGGAGGAGGGAGAAAATGTTACAGGCATTACTGGTTTATCTTGCTGTCGTAGCGTGCTTTTTTGTTCATTACTTTCTGGGAAACTGTCTGACGGACCGGCCTATTATCGTGGGTACGGTAGTGGGGCTGGTGCTGGGAGATATGACCACAGGCATTATTGTCGGGGCGTCCTATGAGCTTATCTTTTTGGGAGTGACCAATGCGGGAGGCGTGGTACCTGCCAACACAGCTCTGGGAACCTCCGTGGGCGTGGCCATGACGATTCTCTCCGGTCTGGACGCGGAAGCTTCGCTGGCTTTGGCAGTCCCGGTGGCCCTGCTTGGTTCGCAGCTGATTACCCTGATGTATACGCTGCGTTCGGTGATGAACCCTATGATCGAACGTATGATTGACAGAGGGGAAGACAAAAAAATCGAGCGTTTTGTGTTTATTCAGGCTATTATCTGCTACATGATTATCTTTATTCCAGTGTTTCTGGTGGTCGCCTTTGGCGTAGACATTATTAATGCCATTATGGCGGCGATACCCGACTTTATTATCTCCGGTCTGTCTGTGGCTTCGGGTATGCTGGCGGCGGTAGGCTTCGGTATGCTGCTGAAACTGGTCTGGAGAAAGCAGCTGGCGGTGTTTTTCTTCATCGGCTATATTCTGTCCGCTTATCTGGGACTGCCGGTGCTGGGGGTCGCCCTCTGCGGCGTAGCTTATGCGGTGGTGACGTATTTTAACGAAAAGGACAGAAGAAATACCATGCCCGCTCAGACGGCAAATATGCAGGAGGAGGAACTGTTCAATGACTAAAACGGAAGAAAAGAAAAACTCTCTGCTTTATCTGGAACCGGAAGATGATAAGATGATTCGCAAAGTGGCCTGGAGATCTATGGTGGGTTCCGGTACATATAACTATGAAAACATGCAGGCCCTGGTGTTTCTGTATGCTATGATTCCGGTGATCAACCGCTATTATGAAAAGGCTGAGGAGAGGATTGCAGCCTATAAGCGTCACTTTACACTGTTTAATATTACGCCTGCCGTCTTTGGATTTGTATCCGGCTTGGCTGCGTCAATGGAAAAAATTGCGTCCAAAGATAAAAACTATGACGTGTCATCAATTAACGCGATCAAAACCAGTCTGATGGGGCCTTTGTCCGGTATCGGCGATTCGATTTTCTGGGGAGCTCTCAAGGTGGTGGCAACAGGAGTAGGCGTTTCTTTTGCTGCTCAGGGCAGTATTTTGGGGCCGCTGCTGTATTTCTTGATCAATTTTATTCCAGGCATGATGTCGAAGCTTCTGCTTCCCAGGATTTCCTTTAAGATGGGTACAGAATTCTTTACCAGTATGGAAAAGAGCGGCGCTATTTCGCTGGTTACCAAGCTCTGCAACGTGGTAGGTCTGATGACCATAGGCGCCATGGCGACTACCATGGTGAACGTAAATCTGGTGTGGGAGCTTAACTTGAGCGGCAATATTCTGAATCTTCAGTCGGTAATCGATGGTATACTGCCCAAAGCCCTGCCGGTGGCTCTTACGCTTTTAATGTTCAAATATCTGAAGAAAGATGTCAAGCCAATGACTCTGATGTGTATTCTGATTGTAGTGGGTATTGCCGCCAGCTATTTTGGAATTATGTGATCTTGGAAAGGAGTAAAACGGATGAACAGCGGACATAAAAATACAACGGACCCGGTGAAAATTGAACTGATTGAATCCTTGCGCGGAGGACTTATTGTTTCCTGCCAGACACAGCCGGGAGATGTCATTCATGAAGAAGGACGCACAGTGGTGACGATGGCGAAAGCAGCCCAGTGGGCCGGGGCTAAGGGAATACGGGCTAATGGACCGGACCAGATCGCGGCGATTCATGAAGCGGTGGATTTGCCGATCATAGGCTTATGGAAGATCAAGTATCCGGATGTGGCGACTCATATTATTACGCCCACAGTGGAGCACGCGGTGAAGCTGTGGGAGGCAGGAGCCAGAATTATAGCGGCGGACTGTACTCATTTGCCTAATCCGGCTATTGGAGACAAGCCTCGTTATGAAATTATTCCCATGATCCGGGAGGCGCTGCCGGATGCAGTCATCTTTGCTGACTGCGCTACCTTTGAGGAGGCAAAAGAAGCAGCGGACAGGGGAGCGGATATTGTTTCGCCTACCAAATTTTCTTATACGCCGGAGACTGCCATGATGGAGCCGCCCTCCTGGAATATGGTGGCCAAAATGTGCCGGGAGCTGAGCAGTCAGGCTTACGTCGTTATGGAGGGACATATCTATACGCCTGAGGATGCCATGAAAGCAGTGTTTTTGGGATGCCATGCCGTGGTGGTAGGAAGCGCTATTACCAGACCTCATTACATAGCCAAGCGGTTTGTCGATCTTTTGAACGGGCTGAAGGATGACTGGCGCGATGCGGAAAGGGCCTGGACGGGTATTACGACGGAAAGGACGGAATAGTCATGGCGGATAAAACAGATATACTGAAGGCGACGACCAATGTGGAGATCCTGCCGAAACTGCCGATAGAAAAAAGTGCGGAAGAACAGCTTGCAGTTATGGAGGAATATACCAGGGTGCATCGGGAAACGGAAGGAGAACCCAAGGAGATTCGTGAAGTAAAGTGCCTTCGTGTTTTATATCCCAGGATGTTTCGCAGTATAGATGACAGAGATTTGATCGCGGGGCGTTACGACG
>CALWLM010000139.1 GCA_944381515.1 uncultured Lachnospiraceae bacterium
GCAAAAGCAAAAGGGAAAGCCTCTGAAAAAATCAGGCTTTCCCTTTTTGTCAGAGCGGATAACGGGAATCGAACCCGCCTATCCAGCTTGGGAAGCTGGTGTTCTACCAATGAACTATATCCGCATCGCAGGATTTATTCTACACTAAATCCTGCAAAAATTCAAGTCCCAGTTTGTATTTTTCTGCAATTATTAGATTTTTTCCGTGTTACAGTTTAAAATCGCTGCTGCAAATAAAATTCGGTTCCGCCGAAAGGCTCCGGTTACTCGGCCGCCGCAGCGTCCGTCTCCCCGCCTTCCGCGGCGTTGTCAGAGGAGGCTTCGCCTGTGGAAGAATTCGACAGGGAAGGACTGGTGCTGTCCGCGCCGGCAGAGGTATCGTTTGGAGAAAGAGGGATGGAGAACATGGGGAACAGTCCGCCCTCTTCGCCGGTAACCAGCGCCGACGGAAGCACTCCGTTCCATGCCTCGATGATGTCCTGCATCTGGGTCTGCTCGGTGATGCTGGCGCTCAAAATGCGGTTGGCATCTGCCTTGGCCTGGGCGAGAATGGTCTCGGCCTCAGCCTTGCCCTGCGCTTCAATGCGGGCGGCTTCTGCTTCTGCTTCCGCCTTGGCCAGATTGGTAGAATTTTCGATGGCCTGACGCTCCTGCTCCATGATTGCCAGCTGGCGGGCTTCGATGGCGTCGTTGTATCTCTTTTCAAAGTCCATGTTGGAGATCACCACCTTGATGACGCGCACTGTGTCCTCTCCATATTTCTCATCCAACGCCTGCTGCAGGGTTTTCTGGGCGGCGGGCTCGATGAGACCGCGGTTGGTCACGTCTTCGGTGGCCAGAGATTTGGCCGCCACCTTCAGGGCGGAGGCTACCAGCGTCTGAGAAACCAGATTGTCGGTGTAGTTGCTCACATTGGCGTAAATCCAGGCGGAGCGGTCGGGAGAAATCTGGTAGGTCACGGTGACGCCCTCTATGTAGACGACGGTCTGGTCGGCAGCCTCGCTCCAGATCTGACCGTCTATATAGATGTCCTGCTGCTTGTTATTTACCTGCAGAACATTCTGGACGAAAGGAATCTTCCAGTTGAAGCCGTTGGGCATGGGACGCTCCTGAATCTGACCAAAGGTGGTCACCACGCCGGTATAGCCCGATGGGATAATGACAATGGAATTGACCAGAAGAAAAATGACGGCAGCCAGAATTAGAATCGGCCATAAAAAACGAAACGATCGTTTGGCGGGCCGTCCGCCCCCGCTCCCGTTTCCGTCTTCCTGTCGGAATGCCTGCCTTTTTTGAAAGAATTTGTTCATAAAGATACCTTCCCTTTCTCCCCCGTATTGACCGATCGGGCTGTTTGCCGGTCGGCTGACCAGGGCTGTTTTTGCCTGTTAATCGAAATTATATCGCGCAGGCTGACATAAGTAAATGATATTTGAAAAAAGTTCTTGCTATTCCGGAGAATTTAAGGTATATCTTATATAAAAATTGCAAGATGCCGGCGGTATACGCACGCAGGCGGGTGACCTGGGCGGATGTATATGTGAGCTCATGCGGCGAGGAGGAGAGATTATGGAGAAATTCAGAGTAGGTGTCCTGGGTGGAACAGGAATGGTAGGACAGAGATTTATTTCCCTGCTGGAGGGTCATCCCTGGTATGAGGTGACCGTTATCGCCGCCAGCCCCCGCAGCGCCGGCAAGACCTATGAGGAGGCTGTAAACGGCCGCTGGAAGCTGGATACGCCGATGCCGCAGCGGGTGAAATCCATCGTGGTACAGGATGTCAACGATGTGGCGGCCGTGGCCGGAGAGGTGGATTTTGTATTCAGCGCCGTAGACATGAGCAAAGATGAAATCCGGGCCATTGAAGAGGCCTATGCGAAGGCGGAGACGCCGGTGGTCTCCAATAACAGCGCTCATCGCTGGACTCCCGACGTGCCGATGATGACTCCGGAGCTGAATCCGGAACATGCGGATGTGATTCCTTATCAAAGAGCCCGGCTGGGCACCCGCAGCGGATTTATCGCTGTCAAGCCCAACTGCTCCATTCAGAGCTATACGCCGGCCTTGCATGCTCTCTTAGACTACAGGCCCCAGGTAGTGGTGGCGACCACCTATCAGGCTATTTCGGGGGCTGGCAAGACCTTTGCAGACTGGCCTGAGATGGTGGATAATGTGATTCCCTACATTGGAGGCGAGGAGGAGAAAAGCGAGCAGGAGCCTCTGCGTATCTGGGGACATCTGGAGAACGGCGTGATTGTTAAGGCCCAGAAACCGCTGATTACGACGCAGTGCATCCGCGTCCCGGTGACCAATGGCCATATGGCGGCGGTTTTCGTATCGTTTGAGAAAAAACCGGAGAGAGAGGAGATCCTGCGCCGCTGGGCCGAGTTTAAGGGGCTGCCTCAGGAATGGGAGCTGCCCAGCGCGCCCAGGCAGTTTATTCGCTATATGGAGGAGGATAACCGTCCCCAGACGGCATTGGACCGGGACTATGAGCGCGGAATGGGCGTCTGCCTGGGACGGCTCAGAGAGGATACGGTCTATGACTATAAATTTGTCGGTCTGTCTCATAATACGGTGCGCGGAGCCGCAGGCGGAGCGATTCTGTGCGCAGAGCTTCTGACCAGACAGGGATATATCGTTAAAAAATAAGGGCTTGACAAAGCGGGGTTTTCTCCGTATCATAAAAAACATAAAGGAAAGACAAAGGCTGTGAAGAAGAGGAGTAGGTTTTGCGCGCCACCAGAGAGGACGGTTCACCGGCTGAAAGGCCGTCCGGGAAGGCGGAGACGGAACGTGGCTTTGGAGCCTGCGGTGAAAGGAATTTCTGTTTGCTGCTGTCGGATAATCTTGAAGCATGATTTCAGATAATGCCATTTAATGTCATTTAATGTCATTTGACAAGATTGCAGGCAGACAGGAGCGTACGGAACAGATCAGCAAGCCGCACGAGTGGTCCCCGTTACGGACCGAGAGATGGCATGCAGGATCGAGATAAGTCTCCCGACATGTCAAAGCAAGGTGGTACCGCGGTCAATTCGCCCTTCTGTGTCTGACACAGAGGGGCTTTTCTTTTGCCTGCGGGCAACACAGAAAGCAAAGAGGAGATGACTATGAAAAAGGAACTGGAAAAAACCTACACCCCTCAGAATATTGAGGACAGATTGTATCAAAAGTGGCTGGACAAGAAATATTTTGCCGCCCATGTGAACCCGGACAAGAAACCGTTCACCATTGTGATGCCGCCGCCCAACATCACCGGCCAGCTGCACATGGGACATGCCCTGGACAATACGCTGCAGGATATCCTGATTCGCTATAAGAGAATGCAGGGCTATGAGGCTTTGTGGCAGCCGGGAACCGATCACGCTTCCATCGCTACGGAGGTCAAGGTCATTGACAAGCTGAAGAAAGAGGGCGTTGATAAAAACGAGCTGGGCCGCGAGGGCTTTTTGAAGGAAGCATGGGCCTGGCGCGAGGAATATGGCAGCCGCATTATTAATCAGCTGAAAAAGATGGGTTCCTCCGCCGACTGGGACAGAGAGCGTTTTACAATGGACGAGGGCTGTTCCGATGCGGTTAAGGAAGTTTTTATTCGTCTGTACAAGAAGGGCTATATCTATAAGGGCAGCCGTATTATCAACTGGTGTCCGGTCTGCAAAACCTCGATTTCCGATGCTGAGGTGGAGCATGTGGAGCAGGCGGGACATTTCTGGCACATCAAGTACCCCATTGTCGGCGAGGACGGCTATGTGGAGATTGCCACAACCAGACCGGAAACGCTGCTGGGAGATACGGCGGTAGCTGTAAATCCGGAGGACGAGCGTTATACGCATCTGGTGGGCAAGATGTTAAAGCTGCCGCTGACGGACCGGGAGATCCCGGTGATTGCCGACGCGTATGTGGACAAGGAATTTGGTACCGGCTGTGTGAAGATTACGCCGGCCCACGACCCCAACGACTTTGAGGTGGGCAAGCGCCATAATCTGCCGGAGATCAACATTATGAACGACGACGCTACCATCAACGAGCAGTATGGCGGCAAGTATGCCGGTATGGACCGCTATGCGGCCCGCAAGGCCATCGTGAAGGATCTGGAGGAGCAGGGACTGTTAGTCCGGGTAGAGGATCATGTCCACAATGTGGGAACCCATGACCGCTGCAAGACTACGGTAGAGCCCATGGTCAAGCCTCAGTGGTTTGTAAAGATGGACGAGATGGCTAAGCCCGCCATTGAAGCGCTCAAGGATGGACGTCTCAAATTCGTACCGGAGAGCTATGGCAAGACCTATCTGCACTGGCTTGAAAATATCCGCGACTGGTGCATCTCCCGCCAGCTGTGGTGGGGCCATCGGATTCCGGCTTATTATTGTGAAAAGTGCGGCGAGATGGTGGTGGCAAAGGAAAATCCCGGTATTTGCCCCAAGTGCGGCCATAACCATATGGTACAGGACGAGGATACGCTGGATACCTGGTTCTCTTCGGCACTGTGGCCTTTTTCAACCCTGGGCTGGCCGGAGGAGACAGAGGATTATAAGTATTTCTACCCCACCGATGTTCTGGTGACCGGCTATGATATTATTTTCTTCTGGGTTATCCGTATGGTGTTCTCCGGTATCGAGCAGACCGGGCAGGTGCCCTTCCATACCGTGTTTATCCACGGACTGGTGCGGGATTCCCAGGGACGCAAGATGAGCAAATCTCTGGGCAATGGCATTGATCCTCTGGAGGTCATTGACAAGTACGGGGCCGACGCTCTTCGTATGACTCTGGTTACCGGCAATGCGCCCGGCAATGATATGCGTTTTTACTGGGAGAGAGTCGAGGCCAGCCGCAACTTTGCCAATAAGATCTGGAACGCCTCCCGTTTTATCATGATGAATCTGGACAAGGCGCCGGCGGTTCGGGAGGATCTGTCCCGTCTGACGGACGCTGATAAATGGATTCTTTCCAAGTGCAATACCCTGGCGGCAGAGGTGACGGAAAATCTGGATAAATTCGAGCTGGGCATCGCTCTCCAGAAGATCAATGATTTCATCTGGGAGGAGTTCTGCGACTGGTATATCGAAATGGTCAAGCCCAGACTGTACAACGATGCGGACGAGACCAAGGCGGCGGCTCTGTGGACGCTTAAGACGGTATTAATTCAGTCTCTGAAGCTTCTGCATCCTTATATGCCTTTCATTACCGAGGAAATCTTCTGTACGCTCCAGGATGAGGAGGAATCCATTATGATCTCTTCCTGGCCGGTATACCGGGAGGACTGGCATTTCCCGGCGCAGGAGGCAGAGGTGGAGCGGATTAAGGAGGCAGTCCGCGCGATCCGCAATGTGAGAAGCTCCATGAATGTGCCCCCCAGCAAGAAGGTGCAGGTCATCCTGGTTTCGGAGAGCGGCGAGGTGCGGGATATTTTCGAGAGAGGCCGCGTGTTCTTTGCCAGCCTTGCAGGAGCCAGCGAGGTTACGATCCAGGCCGATCGGGCCGGCATTGCCGACGACGCTGTTTCCGCGGTGATTCACCAGGCTGTGATTTATATGCCTTTTGCGGAGCTGGTGGACGTGGAAAAGGAGAGAGAGCGTCTGAAAAAAGAAGAGGAGAGACTGAAAGGGGAGCTGGCCCGCGTCAACGGTATGCTCTCCAACGAGAAGTTCTTAAGCCGCGCTCCCGAGGCCAAGATCGCCGAGGAAAAGGCGAAGAAAGAGAAGTATGCGCAGATGATGGCGCAGGTGCAGGAGCGGCTGGCACAGCTGTCCTGAGCCGGGCGCTGAGTCGGACGGTATGGAATAGACAGCCATAGAATTGCTGATTTTTAAGGAGGCGGCCTGTCAGAAATGATGGGCTGCCTTTCTGTTTGAAAGGAGAAATTGGAAATTCCTGTCGAAAAAATTTAGGAAAAAGTAATGGAAGATATGGACAATCTATGGTAAGCTAAGTAGGAACGGCAAACAGCCAATAAGGAGGCCTGTCATATGATTCAATTTGAAGAAGAGCTGGCTAAATTTAAGCCCAGCAAGGAAATTGACGAAGTGGAAAGTACGCTGCGCGGACAGACGGTGACGGACATGACGGATATCCTGGCCGAGATTCTGGAGGAGAAAAGAAAAGATCAATAGAGTTTGAGGGTGTAGCGGATGAATTGTTTTCACTGTGGAAATAAGCTGGGGAGAGGAGACATGTGTCTGACCTGCGGGCAGGATGTGCGCCTGTATAAGCGGATCGTGGCCTGTTCCTGGCATTATTACGACGAAGGGCTTGCCAGAGCGCGCCAGAGAGATCTGAGCGGCGCTGTGGAGAGCCTGCAAAACAGCTTGTTTTTATACAAGAAAAATACACAGGCCCGCAATCTGCTGGGACTGGTTTATTATGAAATGGGCGATGTGGCCCAGGCGCTGATTGAGTGGGTGCTCAGCGACAATCTGGATTCGTCGGACGGCCGGGCGGCCGAGCTGCTTGGCAAGGTACAGTCCGATCAGATTGGACTGGAGCGGCGCAATCTGTCGATACGCAAATATAATCACGCGCTTAAGTACGCGAAAAACGGCAGCGAGGATCTGGCCGTGCTTCAGTTAAACAAGGTGCTGAGCGTCAGTCCCCGGATGGTTTCGGCCAATCTTTTGATGGCGCTTTTGCAGCTTCGCTTAGGCCAGCCGGAGAAGGCGGAGCGGTATGTGCAGGCGGCCCTGAAGGTAGACCGCTGCAATGCCACGGCTCTCCACTATCAGGATCTGATTCACAGCCGCGAGGGCCGCAGAGCCGCGGCCAAGGAGAGGGCCGACCGGGAAAAGACGGCGGTGGACCGTCAGAGTCAGGTGATCCGCCAGCCGGGCGGAGACGACGTGATTATCCCCACCTATCAGGAGAATAAAAATGGAGTCCGGACCGCCCTGATTGCATTGGGCGGCGCGGCGCTGGGAGCGCTGATGGTAGGCTATTTGATTATGCCTTCCCGAATCTCCAGCCTGCAGTCGGATTTTAATCAGACCATTAATTCTTACAGCGAAAGGCTGTCGGCCAAGGAGGCTGTGATCTCGGCAAATGAGAATGAGATTGAACAGCTCAATACCCAGATCGAAGAGCTGAGAAAGGACGTGGCGTCGGCCGATGAAAATACGGCGGGCGTGGCGGATGAGTACAGCAAGCTATTGCAGGCCAGTCAGGCCATGCAGGATAATGAATATCTGCAGGCGGCCCAGCTGTATCTTTCGATCGATCCGTCTTTGGTTTCCGATGAGACGTTCAGTCAGATATATAATACTCTGGATGAGGAATTCCGTTCCAATGGTTATACCGTGCTTTTTAACGCGGGAATGAATCAGTATAATGCCGGTCAGTATGAGGCTGCGGCCCCCTATTTTGAGGTTTGCGTTTCTCTGGATGAGGAAAGCCTGGAGGCCAAGTATTGGCTGGGCCTGTCCTATCTGAACGCCGGAGAACAGGAGCAGGCCTACGCTCAGTTTGAGGCTATCATTGAAGCGGATTCGGAGAGCGAATTTGCTGGATATGCCAGAGAACATATGAGGGGCTCATCCGGAGCAGCCGGAGGAACGGCCGGAACTGGAACGACAGCCGGCGGTACGACAGACACTCCGGCCGATGCCAATCCGCCGGCGGATACAGAACCGGCAGACGCTGCGCCGGAGGAGGCAGTTCCCCAGGAGACGGCGCCGGAAGATACGCCGGAGGAGGTTCCGGCACAATGAGGGCAGGCCTGTACCGCAGATAAAGCCGAATATGAGAAAGAGACGCATATTACGAAGGATAAAATGTCTTTTGTAGTGTGCGTTTTTCTTTCACATGTTTTCCTTTCGTGTGTTTTCCTTTAGGGGATTTTTAGAGGGTTTTCAGGGGATTTTCGGGGAATTTTTGGAGGATCTTTGGAGGAGATTTTGCGGAGCAGGTGATAATCCAAAAGAAGAAATCGGGAGGAAATCCGAAGAAAATCAAAAGATATTTTCATGAAAATGCAAGAGAAAATTCTAAGAAAACCAAGAGAAAATCAAGAGAAAGTCAAGAGAAAATCAGGAGGAATTCATGAAGGGATCGATCATATATGAGAAAGACAATACGACCCTGTATGTCGGCCTGCCGGAAGATATCGATCATTTTATCAGCGAAGATATCAAGGCAGAGACGGACGCCTATCTGGAGAGCGGCTGCATCCGCTGTATTGTGTTTGATTTTTCCAGGACCGTTTTTATGGACAGCTCCGGCATAGGAGCCTTGATGGGAAGATATAAGCGGATGAAGGAAAAGGGCGGAAAGGTTATGATCTGCGGCGTGGGGGACCGGATTCGCAGGGTTTTGCGTATTGCGGCCATCGATACGCTGCTGCCGGAGATAGAAAAGAAGGAGAAAAAGTCCTGACGGGGAGTCAGAAAGGGAGATAAGGATGGAAAAAATGAGTTTTGAAATGGAAAGCCGTGCCTGCAATGAACAGTTTGCCAGAGTTGTGGTAGCTGTGTTTTTGTCGAGGCTGGACCCCACGGTGGAGGAGCTGGACGATGTAAAGACGGCCGTATCCGAAGCGGTGACGAATTGCGTCATTCATGGATATGAGGAGGGAGAGGGAATCATCCGGGTAGAGGTTTCCATAGACGGCAGGACCGCTGCCGTACGGGTAATCGATCACGGCGTGGGAATAGCGGATGTGAAAAAGGCCATGGAGCCGATGTATACCTCCCGCCCGGATAAGGAGCGTTCCGGCATGGGATTTTCCTTTATGGAAGCCTTTATGGATGAGCTGGAGGTGGAGTCGGAGCCTGGAAAGGGAACGGTGGTCACAATGAAGAAAACCATAGGAGGGACGGAGCAATAAGCCTTTTCCCGGTCAGGAGATGTGATGTGTATGGACGAAACAATGACTTTGATTGAGTCGGCACACGCAGGGGATAAAGCGGCCAGGGATAAGCTGGTGACAGACAACATGGGACTGGTCTGGAGTATCGTCAGGAGATTTACCGGCCGGGGACACGAGCCGGAGGATCTGTTTCAGATCGGAAGCATTGGCCTGATTAAGGCCATCGATAAATTTGATCTCAGCTATGATGTGAAGTTTTCCACCTATGCTGTTCCCATGATTATGGGAGAAATCAAACGCTTTATACGGGATGACGGGATGCTTAAAGTAAGCCGCTCCTTAAAGGAACTGGCCTCCAGGGCCAGAGGGGTCAGGGAAGAGCTGTCCGGAGAGCTGGGAAGGGAACCTACCGTGGAGGAGCTGGCGGACCGGATGGGAATCTGCGCAGAGGAGCTGGCGGCTGCTCTGGATTCCGGCGCGGAGGTGGAATCCCTTTATAAGACAATCTATCGGGGAGACGGCAATGACATTTGTCTGATGGACAAGCTGGAGGAAGAGAAAAACGGTCAGGAGGAGGCGATCAATCGGGTAGTTCTGCGGGAGCTGATGGAACAGCTGGGTCCCCAGGAGCGTCAGATTATCGTGATGCGCTATTATCAGGACCGCACCCAGACGCAGATCGCCAGAACGCTGGGAATCTCTCAGGTACAGGTCTCCAGACTGGAGAAAAAAATATTGAAGTCCATGCGGGATAAACTGTGCGGAAAATGAGATACTAGAAATGGTATCTCATTTTTTGCAGCAAAAGCCCCGTACGGCGGCTGGGAAAGGATCAACACAATGGAACATATAAAGAGACGAAAATTTCTTTTGCTTTTGATGAC
The DNA here is from genome assembly GCA_944381515.1 of uncultured Lachnospiraceae bacterium. Lineage (GTDB taxonomy): Bacteria > Bacillota > Clostridia > Lachnospirales > Lachnospiraceae > RGIG7193. Next base: position 9,682 of record CALWLM010000139.1, read on the forward strand.
AGTGCTTCTTCTGGCTTTTGCCTGGTACTGCATTTCTCATGCCTACGGCAGCGGAAATGAAACGGCGGGCACCCTGGTGCAAGCTCTGAGGGCCAGAGTATGAGCCGGACAGAGGTATATCTCAAGGCGGAAAAAAACAGCGAAGTCCATGAACCGGATGTGTTTTTGAGTCAGGTGGCGCAGGTACTGTGCCGGGACAAGGATTTGGAGAATCGCTGCCGGGCCGTCAAGCTGATGACAATTCACGATGAAAAGGAAAACCGGTACGTATGCTCTGTGGTGGATGTGGTGGAGAAATTGCAGAAGGCCTGCGGCGAAGTGACGGTTGTAAATCTGGGAGAGGCGGATTTTATCATTGATTATCGCCCCAATGCGAAGGAGCCGGGCGTTTTATCCTGGATAAAAACGGCGGCGGTTTGTCTGGTCGTATTTTTCGGGGCGGCTTTTGCCATTATGACTTTTAATAATGACGGCTCTGTGGCCAGGATTTTTAAGGATGTGTACTATCTGGTGACGGGCGTCCAGTCCGATGGAATCACTGTACTGGAGATCGGCTATTCTCTGGGTCTGATGGCAGGCGTGCTGGTGTTTTTTAATCATTTTGGAAAACGCAAGCTTACGACAGATCCTACTCCCATCGAGGTGCAGATGCGGCTTTATGAGGATGAGGTGGATACTACGGTGATACAGAACGCCGCCAGAAAGGAGTCCGGTGTGGATGTTCGCTAAACAGGCGCTGCTGCTGTTTGCCGGATTTTGCGGAGGCGCGGTGGTGGCCGCCGGCGTGTACGCCTTTATTACCGTATTGGGACTGATCCCGCGGCTGGCGGCCAGAACGCGCACGGCTTATCAGGTGAAACGCTATGAGAATTGGATTATTCTGGGCTCTCTTTTTGGAAATCTGGTAGATCTGTTTGATCTGCCCCTTGGATGGGGAGGGCTGCCGCTCATGGTTTTATGGGGATTTTGCAGCGGCGTCTTTGAGGGCTGCCTGGTGATGGCGCTGGCAGAGACGCTGGACACAATTCCCACCATCAGCCGCCGGATTCGCCTGGCGGTAGGGATACAGTATGTGATTACCGGCATAGGACTGGGCAAAACGGCAGGAGCCCTGATCTATTTTATTTATAATATCGCGGCTTAGAAGCGGGCGGTTACCGGATAAAGGCATGTAGAAGCGGGCGAATGCGGGAGGAGGGCAGAGAAGGAATAAAGGCAGAGAGGGAAAAAGACGGAAAAGACGGAAAGGACGATAAAAATGGACGAAAAGAAAATGCAGGAAGAAAAGAGCTTCGAAGAAAAGCGTCTTCACGAAACAGCAGGCAGCCAGATGAGCGAGCAGGAGTATAGTGCCTATGTAAAACAGGTGACGCCGACACACAGTACTCCTCTTAATGCGGCGCGGGCGTTTCTGGTGGGCGGGCTGATTTGCTGTCTGGGTCAGGCTATCACAAACGGCCTGATCGGGGCCGGCATAGAAAAAGAGGCCGCCGGGACCTGGACCTCGGTCATCTTGGTGGGAGCGGCAATCTTGGCCACAGGCTTTAACTGGTTCGGGTCTCTGGTAAAATTCGGCGGGGCGGGGGCTCTGGTGCCCATTACCGGATTTGCCAATTCGGTGGTATCGCCGGCGATCGAATATAAGAAAGAGGGACATGTTTTTGGCATCGGCTGCAAGATTTTTACCATTGCCGGTCCGGTGATCCTCTTTGGTATATTTGCCAGCTTCCTGGCCGGTCTGCTGTACTGGGCCGGGGGAATATTGGGGCTGGTGTAAGAGGCAAATTTTTCGGAATTTGAGGCGCTCTATTTCCCCGCCCTTGGGATTATGGTAAAATAAAAGACAGATTGAGAAAGCGAAAGTTATGGGAGGATAAGTATGTTATGATAGGGTTAAAAAGGGGAACGGTAAAATTAGTAGCTCATAAAAATGAGTGGAATGAAGATGCTGAGAATATATGTCATTTATTAAAAAAAATCTTGGGTGATACTGCTCTTGATATTCAACATGTAGGGAGCACATCTATATGCTCAATTTCTGCAAAGCCAATTATTGATATTGCTGTTGCCGGACAAAAGTTTTTTGTGATGGAAGATGGCGATATCCGAACACATCACATTCACGTCGTGAAATGGAATGGAACAGATTGGAATAACTATATTAATTTTCGGGATTATCTGAATGCAAATAAGGATAAGGCGATGATGTATAATGATTTCAAGCAAAAATTAGCAATGCAGTTTTCAAATGACCGGAAAAGCTATACGGCAGGTAAAAAGGAAATAATAGACCGGTTACTATCGGAAGCAAGAATTTGGAAATTGGAATCTTAAATACCTAATCCCATTTAACTTTTTTCCCTGATTTTGGGTTATGCCGGAATCAGGGTTTTTTAAATGCTTTCTTTCAGGGCTTTATTTTAGCGGATTCCTTTTGCCTGGCCTGGATTTTGTGGTACAATACAGTATACCCTGCTGTATGGAAGATACGGCTGCTATATGCGGCTGCCAGATATGCGGCTGGAAAAGAAACGATAATCAAAGGGGAGGACAAATCATCTATGGGTCAGTCTATGGGGCAGAAGATGGAAACACTGCTTGGCGCAGAGGATATTGAAAAACTGGAGTCCTTTGACGATGGGGTTAGCGGATATTTTTATCAGATGTTCAGCTACCTGATGGAATTTATGGAAAATGGAATCAATGAGGGGAAATTTACGGAGGAGCAGGCCAGAGAAGATCGGGAGATCGCTCTGTGGTACGCTTTTGCCTGCCTCAATATCGATGAGTATGAGCATTATTGGCGGGCGGCCCAGTGGATGCCTGCTTCGGAGAAATATGCCGCAGGCTGCGGCGTCTGGTATTATCGCTACAGTGTGGCTCTGCTCTATTGCGGTCGGATTCGGGAATCCTGGGAGTACGCAGAAAAAGGGATAAAGGAAGAGCCTTCCTATCCCTGGACCTGGCTGCAGGCAGCCAAGCTTCGCAGCTTCTTTGGCGATACGGACGGCGCCCTGGAAGCGGTGGAGCGGGGGCTGGCGCTGGAGCCGGGGGATCATGAATTCCTGACTCTGGGACAGGAGATCCGTCTGGGAGCCACATTGGAAGAAATGGAATATCACTGGATTGATCCGGAGAGCGACCGTATGCTGCAGGATGGCTTGAGCGAGGGAGCCGATGACAAGCAGCGCGCCATCTCCTGTATTCGGATCAATGAGGAGGGACTTCGCCGTTTTCGGGAGCTCTTTTCTCCCAAGGACTGGGAGGCAGACGATCCCTACTGCCGTTTTCACTATATGATCCAGTGGCATGAGGTAGAGCTGGTCTTTCGCATGAATGAGGCGGGGCTTTCCAAGCTGAACACAGATTGGCTGCGGAAAATAAAGCGGCAGCTGGATGAGGGCAGCCTGCTGGTTCAGGAGGCAGAGGCGGGAAAATCAGGACTTTTGCAGGCGGTCTTTTTTGGCCTGGATTATCAGGTCAGCCTGATTTACCAGCTGATGAATGAGGAACAGTATTTCCAGGTCTGGCTTGCCAAAGAGGAGTAAGAAGTGCGGGATAAAATATTGCGGGAGGCGGCCGGCCGGTACGGGACGCAGCCGGAGTATCCGTGGAAGAAAAGTCCCGATCATGCGGTGCTGCGCCATGGAGACAACAAAAAATGGTACGCCCTGTTTATGAAGGTAGAGAAGGCCAAGCTGGGGCTTGGCGGCGATGAATGTGTGGATGTGGTTAATCTGAAATGCGATCCGGTTCTGGCAGGCTCGCTGCGGGCATCCGGCACAGTTCTGCCGGCCTACCATATGAATAAGGAAAAGTGGATCAGCGTGCTCTTGGACGGTTCTGTGGAGGAAGAGCAGATTCTCTCCCTGCTGGATTTAAGCTATGAGCTGACGGCTGGTCCGGGGAAGGCAAGGGGAAGGTCCGGGGGCGCCAGGCAGTGGCTGATCCCTGCCAATCCTCGCTATTACGATGTGGAGGCGGCCTTTAACCGGTGCGATACCATTCGCTGGAAGCAGACCAGCAATGTGGCGGTGGGAGATATCGTTTATATCTATATGGGAGCGCCGGTGTCGGCGGTGCTCTACCGGTGCCAGGCGGTGGAGACGGATATCCCGTGCCGCCGCCATGACGGCCGTGTCCGGATGGACCGCGCTATGATGCTGCGCCTGCTGGAGCGTATCCCTCAGGGAGAGATCGGCCGGGACCGGCTGCGGGAGCATGGCGTCCATGCGGTGCGCAGCGCCCGCAGAATGCCTCCCAGCCTGGAGCGGGAAATCCGGAAGAATTTTTGAACATAATTTCATTCAGAAACAAGTGAATTGCAGAGTGCCAAAGGAGGTGCTGTACATGCATATTCCGAGTCAGCGAGTTCAGCAAGAAATGAATAGCGAAGCCGCGTCTATATGGTATGTACCTGCCAATGATGGGGCGGAAACCGCAATCTTAATCAAGGCTCCAACGCCAAGCATAAAAGCTCTCATCGCCGGATGTTCTCTCAAATTCGTATTTGGAAAATCTGGCACATATTTATGCACCGGCGTTATCATTTCAGATGTTCCCGATGCCCCTCTTATTCTTTCGAGCATACAGCGCAACCTTGAGGAGCATCTTGCTTTACTGCGCATTTTGCAAGACTGTACGGCGCCCCTCTTTTTGTTTAATGAGATGGATATTTGCGTCGCATGGGCCAATGCCGCTTTTGCGCAGTCGGATGCCGCTAAGGTTCTGACACTTGCTGGAGATGCTTCTGAACTATATGCTGGCCCATTCACGGAGGACACGGCCCATATTCTTGATTGTTTTTGTGTTACTTTAAATCCCGCGGCCAGTTATCCCAATGCATCAACGATACCTGTCGAGGAATTCAAAGTATCTGTTGATTCCTGGAATGTTCATAGGAACTATTTTTATGGTGAAAATAACTTTGAATCTTTCACGCTAATAATCCGGAGGAGGGAAAAACCTTTGAGAGGACAATTTGGTCTGCTTTATCATCGGTATTCCCGAATTCGCTGTTTAAGAATTCAAAGATTCTGAATGGCGAAAAACCCCGCGAGTTTACGGATATTTTTGCGTTCCACTCGTATGGAAGTTTTCTCATTGAAGCAAAAGATCAGTCTGTGTTTTCGGCTGGTTTTCAGCGGATACAGTCCCGCCGCATATCGGGAATTTAGAAACAGGTAAAGAAAGCTATTGGTCAACTGGTAGGTGCCTGCAAGGACTTTACGGCCGGTAAAAAGATTTTTAGCGCCGATGATATTGAGATTCATGCAGAGCGTTCCCAGCCGCCGCATTGTATTGTCTTGATAACCGAACTGCCGCCTGCGGGCGACTGGGAGGAGATTGTCAGCCTGTTGTGTAACGCAATGAAAGAAACCGGTGCCTTTTTTCACTTGCTTGATTTGCAGGAGCTTCTGCTGCTTTTAAAAGGGAGTTCCGGCAGCTCCGAGCTATTTGATTACAACTTAATGAAACGGGCCGAGCTGTTTTGGGAGGTTAAAAGTGTTTTTATACGCAGCCAGCCGCCGTCAGATGAGCCCACTTAATAAAAGTCAAAGTACAGCAGAGGAGACGCTTAATCGGTCTGTTTCAGAGGAATCTCCACGCAGACCAGATAGAGCCGGCGGTTTTCCTGCTGGAATTCCGCGGTCTGATACATCAGAACATCCGGGACGGCGGTATATCCTAGGCTGGATATCCGCTCAAAGTGCTCCGCCAAATCGTCCATGGTAATATACTGGGTGTGGTCGCGAAGCATGGAAACACGGTAGACCAGGTGGGCGGACATGAACTCTCCCTCTTCCGGTCCGAGCGGCAGCGGAGAGTAGAGGAGCAGTCCGGATTGCGCGCGGGGGCGACGGCTGTTAGAGGGCTTGCCGGAGGGAGAGGCCGGCTGGACAGAGGGCTGGCCGAGAGGCTGATCGAGGGTGGGCTGATCGAGGGTGAGCCGGTAATAATAGTGGTAGACTCCGCCCGCCTCCAAAATTTCCAGACAGCGGCGGTAAAATTCCGGCTCCTTTTCGTCGCGGGGGTATAGAAAGCGATCGGTTACCGGAGCAATAGAATAGCCGTTGCCCATATCCTCATAGGAGCTAAGCAGGCTGCGGCCCATGGCGATCTCGGCCTCCAGGGTACGCAGATAGAGCTGCAGCTCTTCCAGACGGCTGCGCAGTTTTTGCGCCAGCAGGGCTACTCCATCGCTGTCTATGGCCGTCTTTAAATATTTCAGTTCAATTCCCAGATTACTGTATCCCTTGATTAATACAATTCGGTTGAGATCCTCTGTGGAGAAGTCACGGTAGCGGTTTTGGTTCCGTCTCGGTTTTAAAAGTCCCAGCTTCTCATAGTGGCGGATCATATCGCAGGATACCCCGGTCAGGCGGGAGGCTTCGTGGATTGTCATATTCTTTTATTCCCTTTTTCTTTCTTGAATATCTGTTGTGATAATTCTATCATATTTCGCTTGACATTGGAACAGTTCCAATGTTTACAATATAATCTGCGAAATAACAAACGAAGAGAAGGAGGAGAATATCAATGAAAAAGATTCTCGCGCTGCTGCTGGCTCTGTCCATGGTTCTGAGCCTGGCGGCATGCACATCTTCCGAAAGCGGTACAACCGCAGCCGGCACAGAAGCGGCCGGTACGACTGCCGCACAGGAAACTGACGCTCAGTCCGGCTCCGGCCAGGACGGCACCTATACCGCCTCTGCTCAGGGCTATGGCGGAGAGGTTACCGTGGAAATGACCTTTGAAGGAGGCGCAATCACTGCTGTGACCATCACCGGCGACAGCGAGACCGCTACGATCGGTCAGGCTGCGATCCCTACCCTGGAGGAGGAGATCCTTTCTGCTCAGTCCGCTGAAATTGATGGGGTGAGCGGAGCCACTGCTACCAGCAAGGCGGTAATGACCGCGGCGCAGAGCTGCATCGATCAGTATAACGGCGTGGCGCAGACGGCCCAGGCGGAGCTGGCTGACGGTACCTACACCGCGGCGGCCTGGAGCTTTGCCACCAACCGTCAGCTGAATGTGACGGTGGAGGTAGCGGACAACAAGATGACCTCCATTGAGGTTGGCGACAATGGCGATACGGAGATTATCCTGAATACCGCCATCGAGTACATGATTCCCCAGATGCTGGAGTATCAGTCGGTGAGCGTGGATTCCATTACCGGAGCCACCACCTCCAGCAACGCCATTAAGCAGGCGACGGAGGACTGCCTGGTGCAGGCTATCGAGGCGGCCGGCGGCGATCCGGCTTCTGTGTCTGCCTTCTATGTGACGCCTGAGAAGTCCACGGCCCAGGAGACTCTGGACACCGACGTGCTGGTAGTTGGAATGGGCGGCGCAGGTATTACCACGGCTACCCGCATCGTGGAGAGCCTCAATGAGGCGTACGGCGGAAACACCGAGGATATCCATGTCCTGAGCATCGACAAGGCGGCCAAGTATGGCGGTACGTCGGTGACCACCACTTCTCCCATGTCCATCAACCCTTCCTATTTCGTGGAGCAGAACAATGGTGAGGATTATGTGGATGCGGACGTTCTGAAGGCCGCCTGGATGGAATATACCGAGGGCGACGCCAAAGAATGGGCCATCGATTATATGATGGATTATTCCGGCGAGGCTGTGGACTGGCTGATCGGCAAGGGCTTTGTCTTTGGAGAGCCTGCGCAGGGTCTGTCTGATCCCTACAAGGTCTGCGTCAACTACGGCGCTCAGTTCGCTGTCAGCAAGTCTGTAGTGCAGACTTATTTTGACGCGATCATGGACACCTATGAGGAGCTGGGCGGCGAATATATGCTGCAGGTGGAGGCTACGGATCTGATCGTGGAGGACGGTGTGATTACCGGCGTGCATGCTACCGGAGCCGACGGCACCAGCTATACGATCAACGCTGACAAAGTGGTACTGGCTACCGGCGGTTTTGCCGGCAACGGCGAGATGGAGGACGAGTATCTGTCCGATGAATACTACAATCTGTCCGGTGGCGGCCGCTACAATCTGTTTGGCATGAGCCAGAACGACGGCAAGATGATCCAGTCTGCCATCGATAACGGAGCTGCCACCTACAATATCGGTATGCCTCCGGTGAGCCACATCGGCGGAGCCTACAAGATTATGCATGAGTTCCCGGTAATTGAGCTGGAGGACGCTATCGATATCTGGACGGGACTGCCGGCCACGCAGTCTCTCAACGACATTCCGATGATGATGGCTGTGGCTCCCGATTCCCTGGCTGTCAACCGTCAGGGCGTGCGCTTTACCGATGAGACCACTCTGTCCGGTTATGGCAACTGGCAGGCGGGCGCTTATTATTACACGATCTGGTCCAGCGAGCAGATCGCGAATATCGCGGAGAACGGCCTGCAGTTCGATACCATTGGTATCTTTGTAAACCAGGGCGGCTGGCCGGCCAACACGCCGATTCCGGAGATCTATGATATCCTGGAGGCCGGCATCGAGATGGATTACATCTACAAGGCGGATACTCTGGAAGAGCTGGCGGAGCAGATCGGCGTAGATCCTGCAACGCTGACGGAGACGGTATCCAACTACAATGAATACTGCGAGACGAAGGAAAACCCTGCCGACGGCATCGAGAAGGCTCCGGTGATTTATGACCTGAGCGGCAATCCGCTGGAGGGCGACTACGATGTATATCAGAAGGTAGAGGGCGACGGCCCCTACTATGCAGTCAAGGGTTCGCCCTGGATTTATTCCACCACCGGCGCTCTGGATGTCAATGAACAGTTCCAGGTGCTGAACACCGAGGGTGAGCCTATGGAGGGTCTCTATGCGGTAGGAACGGACTGCCTGGGCATTCTCTTCACTGAGAAGAAGGCATATGTAACCTATGGCGGCGCGGATCAGGGCTGGGCCTTCACTTCCGGTTATCTGGCCGGCGGCGTGATTGCCGACAGCATCTTAAACGGCTCTGATGCAGAGTAAAAGAGTAAGAATAAAGCTTTATTGATTATAGAGAGGGGGCTGTCAGACTGGACAGTCCCCTTGATTTTTGCTGTTCTTGAAGAAAATATAGAGATATTTGCTCTATGATACCAGATTTTTGATTTTCCAATTCTGGTATTATAGAAAAAAGGTATGGAGCTGCATTTTGCCATATGGATTCTTTGCTTGACAGGCCGGGTCTCAGCCAGTAAAATAAAAACAGCTGTTCGGTCGCTGACAGAGAATATTGCAGATGATATTACAGAGGATATTGCGGTGGGAGGTGTGTTTCCTTGGAGGTGTTGATTATAGACGGACAGGGAGGCGGACTGGGCCGTCAGCTGGTGGCTGCCGTAAAGGCGCGCTGTCCCCGTATGATGGTACTGGCAGTGGGTACCAACAGCGCCGCGACTGCTGCGATGCTTCGGGCGGGAGCTGATCAGGCTGCCACGGGGGAGAATTCCGTGGTGGTGGCCGCAGGACGGGCCGATGTAATTATCGGGCCTCTGGGTATTGTGATTGCCGATTCCATGCTGGGAGAGATCACGCCCCGGATGGCTGTGGCTGTGGGGCAGAGCCGGGCAAAGCGTATATTGATTCCCTTAAATCTCTGTGACAATATGGTCGCCGGAGTGACGGAGGTGACCATGTCCGACGCGGTACAGAGCGCGGTGGACGCCCTGCAGGCTATGGAATAGCAGAAGGCAGATCCGGCAGAAGGCCGGGCCAGACCGGCAGGAAGCCGGACAAGCGGCAGAAGCCGCCAGGGGCTGCGTTCAGGGCAGGATGAGGAAGCGGTTCGCTGATGGCGCAATAAAATACGGATATATTGAATCGAAGATACCAGGAAGGTATCTGTTCTCAGAGGAGGACAGGTTCCTTCTTTTTGTATGCAAAAAAGAAAAAGATGGATGTAATATGCGGGCGAGGAGGATGGGAGATGACATTACAGGAATTTTTTCAGGA
>CALWLM010000140.1 GCA_944381515.1 uncultured Lachnospiraceae bacterium
AGCAATCTGCTCCGCGATGCGCATCATATAGCGGCGCATCAGAATGGTCAGCTGATCGTGGGGGCAGGTCTCATAGATATAGAGCTGGATATCGGTGAAATTCACCACATGCAGCTCGATGGGACCAGAATAACGGGCCACTTCCTTGGCCAGATCCACCACCTTCTGCTTGGCTCTCTCGCTGGTATAGGGCGGGGCATGGAAATAGACCGCATCGATTTTAGCCCCTCTCTTGGCGATCATATAGCCGGCCACCGGGCTGTCGATACCGCCGGATAAAAGGAGCATGGCCTTGCCCGCCGTCCCCACCGGCATGCCGCCGGCTCCCGGTATGGTCTGGGAATACACATAGATTCTCTCCCGGATCTCCACATTCAGATAGATATCGGGATGATGCACATCCACCCGGATATCGGGGAAGGCCCGAAGGATGGCTTCGCCCAGCTCGGCGTTGATCTGATTCGAGTTTTTCGGATAATTCTTTCTGGCTCTTCTGGCCATCACCTTGAAGGTAAAATGCTTGTCCGGATAGGCCTCGTCCAGATAGGCGATCACATCCTGGGAAAGCTTCTCAAAGCCCTCGTCGTCCAGAATCACCACCGGGCAGATGCCCACGATGCCAAACACGCGGCCCAGAGCCTCCACGGCCCCGTCATAGTCATAGTCTCCCTCGGCATGGGCATAGATGCGCCCCTGCTCTTTCATCACATGGAAATGCCCCTCCACCGGCCTTAAGGCCCGGCGGATCTGCTTCACCAGCGCGTCCTCAAAGAGGTACCGGTTCTTGCCCTTGGTAGCGATTTCCGCATATTTAATCAAAAAAGAATGATACATGATTTTCCCCCTTTTTCGTTTTATCTTCTCTGAAAACGCTGAAGCGCCGGCACCAGCTCCTTAAGCGCCCGCAGACACTCCCCGGCCTCCTCCATGGTGTTCAGATCGCTGAAGCTGAACCGAATCGTGCTGTCCAGCCATTTTTTATCGCAGCCGATGGCCTTTAACGTATCGCTGACGGCCGGGTGATTGGAAGCGCAGGCCGAACCGGAAGACACATAGATTCCTCTCTCCTCCAGAGCGTGCAGCAGCACCTCGCTTCTCACCCCGGCAAAGCCGGCGCTGAGCACATGAGGAGCGCCCGCCTCGCCGCGGGGACCATGGATGCAGGTATCTCCCAGGTCCAGGATTCCTTCGGCCAGATATTCCTTAATCTCATAGAGCCTGCGCCGCCGGTTCTCCATATCCTCATAACAGAACCGGGCCGCCTCAGCCATACCGGCGATACCGGGCACATTCTCGGTACCGGAACGCATATCCTTCTGCTGGCCTCCGCCGTAGATGAGAGGCAGCACCCGGACCTTGTCCCGGATATAGAGAAAACCCACGCCCTTGGGGCCGTGAAACTTGTGGGCGCTTACGCTCATCAAGTCGATCCCCTCCGCCGCCGGCCGGATCGGATACTTGCCGAAAGCCTGGACGGCGTCGCAGTGAAACAGAATTTTCGGATTATATGCCTTTACAATACGGGACAGCTCCGCTATGGGCTGGACGGAGCCGATCTCATTGTTGACGTACATGATGGATACCAGAATCGTCTCTTCATCCAGAGCCGCCCGCAGATCCTCCCCGCGGACTACTCCCTGTCCGTCCACCGGCAGATAGGTCACGCGAAAGCCCTGGCTCTCCAGGTATTTCATCGTGCTGAGGATCGCCGGATGTTCAATAGCCGTGGTAATCAGGTGATTGCCCTCCCGCTGGTGAGCCCTGGCCCCTCCGATCAGGGCCATATTGTCCGACTCCGTGCCGCCGGAGGTAACAAGCAGCTCTCCCCGCTGCACCTTCAGCAGGGAAGCAATGCTCTCCAGCGATTCCCGCGCCGCCATCTCCGCCTCATAGCCCTTGTGATGCAGGGACGAGGGATTTCCATATTGTTCTGTCATAGCCCGCACCACCGCATCGCTGACCGCAGGAATCACCTGCGTGGTGGCTGCATTGTCAAAATAAATCTCCATCTTTCTCTATCTTTCTTCTATTCTTCTATCCGTTATTCTTCTATCCGTTTTCTGTTTTCTTTAATCGACCGCTTTTCTTTCATCCGTTTCGCGGCTATTATACCCGCGCCGGGCGGCGATGTCAACCATGTGAGGCCGCCAGCCGCTCTCCCAGCAGCGTGTTTCGCCGGCTCACCGTCACATTGCGCACGGCATAGGACAGAGCCTTCTTCGTCCCCACCATCACCAACAGCTTTTTGGCGCGGGTGATGCCCGTATAGATCAGATTGCGCTGCAGCATGACATAGTGGCTCATCAGCACAGGCATCACCACCACCGGATACTCGGAGCCCTGAGCCTTGTGGATGGTTGTGGCGTAGGCGTGAACCAGCTCGTCCAGCTCCGAAATGTCATACTCCACCGTCCGGTCGTCAAAACGCACGGCAAGGCTCCTGTTTTCTTCGTCCGCCAGCTCCACGGTGCCGATATCTCCGTTGAAAATCTCCTTGTCATAATTGTTCTTAATCTGCATAACCTTGTCCCGGACGCGGAAGCAGTAACCGCCGCGGCGCAGCCCCTCCTCTCCCGGATTAAGAGCGTGCTGGAGCAGCTGATTCAGATTGGCCGCTCCGGTGATCCCCCGCTGCATCGGCGTCAGCACCTGGATATCAAAGGGCGACCGGCCGCAATAGGCCGGGAGCTTGCGCCGCACCAGCTCCACAATCTCCGCTGCCGCCTCCTCCGGCGTCTCCCGGGTGACAAAGAAGAAATCTCTGTCACGCCCGCCGCCAAGCTCCGGGAACTGTCCCTCGTTGATCCGATGGGCATTCATGATGATCCGGCTGGTCTGGGCCTGGCGGAAAATCCGGGTCAGCCGCACCACCGGAAAGCAGCCGCAGTCGATCAGATCCCTAAGCACATTGCCCGCTCCCACCGAGGGCAGCTGGTCCACATCGCCCACCAGAATCAGACGCATGGAGGGAGGCACCGCTTTTAGCAGGGCGTTCATCAGGACAATATCGATCATCGAACACTCGTCAACGATCAGCACATCCCCCCGCAGAGGGTTCTCCTCATTGCGCTGATACCCCTCCGGCGGCTTGAACTCCAGCAGGCGGTGGATCGTGGCGGCAGGAAGACCAGTGGTCTCCGTCATTCTCTTGGCCGCCCGGCCTGTGGGGGCCGCCAGCAAAATCTCCAGGCCATAGGCCTGAAACGCCGCAATAATCCCCTTTGTGGTGGTGGTCTTGCCCGTACCCGGCCCGCCGGTCAGGATCATCAGCTTGGACGCGGCAGCCTGGCGGATGGCGGCAGCCTGAATCTCGTCGTACTCCATCCCCAGCCGCTTTTCGATGCCGGACACATCCACCGACAGCTCCGGGTTTCCTGTGGCAATCCTGGCCTGGATGAGCTTTTGCCACAGCCTGTCCCCCGCCGGGGATGCAGCCAGTTTATGCAGCTTATTTGCCGTGCCGGTCTCCGCATAATAAAAGGGCGGCAGATAGATGGCCTCCTCAGTTTTTTCGCCGTTCCCTGCGTTTTTTGCTATCGTCTTTTCCCCAATCAGATCTCCATCTGTCAGCATCTGTGCAAGAGCCTGCTCCACCGCCTCCCGGTCCGCCTCCAAAAGCTCGCAGGCCGTGCCGGTCAGCTGCTCCCTGCCTGCATAGACATGGCCCTCGTCGGCCAGCTGGCTCAAGGTGTACTGTAAGCCGCTTCGCAGCCGCACATAAGAAGTCTTTTCAAACCCCAGCTTGGCGGCAATCCCATCGGCGGTCTTAAAGCCGATGCCCCAGATATCATCGGCCAGACAGTAGGGATTTTCCTTCATCTTATCAATGCTTTCACTGCCGTACTGCCTGTATATCTTGGCTGCAAAGGTGGTGCTGACGCCGTGCTCCTGCAAAAAGATCATAATATTTTTTACTTCCTTCTGCTTCTGCCAGCTCTCGGCAATCATCCGAACCCGCTTTTTGCCGATGCCCGGAATCTCCAGCAGCCGCTCCACATCGTCCTCAATGACGTCAAAAGTATCTGTTCCAAAACGCTGAACGATCTTCTGCGCGAATTTGGGGCCAATGCCGCGGATCAGGCCGCTGCCCAGATATTTTTCCATGCCGTAGACCGTGGCCGGCAGCGTTTCCTCCCACTTTTCTGCGGCAAACTGACGGCCGTACTTGGCGTCCACCCGCCAGCTGCCGTCGATTATCAGAACTGAACCCACATTCACGTCCAGGAGACTGCCCACCACCGTCACCAGATCATCATAGCCCTTTACCTTTACCCGCAGCACGCTGTATCCGTTCTCGGGATTTTGATAGGTAATCCGTTCTACCACACAGCGAATCCGGCTCATGGCGCCCGCCCCCTTTCTTTTTATTAAAGTTTATCACACCTGCGGGATTATTCAATGATTTTGCGCGGTCTGCGGACATGGATTTCAAAAAGATGTGACAGAGAGCGGCTGCTGCGCTATACTAAAGCATACAGATAATAAAAAACAAGCCGAAAGGAAACAAACCTATGTCCAGGAACTACTCCTACTTTTCCCACCGGGAATGCGAATATTTTCCCTGCCATCCGGGAGCAGACCCGGATAATTTCAACTGTCTGTTCTGCTACTGCCCCCTCTATGTGCTGGGCGCAGACTGCGGCGGCAGCTTCACCTATCTGGAAAACGGCTGCAAGGACTGCAGCCGCTGTCTCTACCCCCACCGGCGGGAAAATTATGAGGCCGTCGTCGGGCGGTTTGGCGATATACAAAAGGCCATGGTCATGACGCCCAAAGCCTCTTCCTGATGTCTATTGTCTATATCTATTGCCCATGTCTGTCGATTATTTCTCCAGCATAAGCATCAGCGCGGCCATCATGGCCATTCCGGCGGTTTCTGTGCGCAGAATGCGCCGTCCCAGGGTCATCACCTGAAAGCCTGCGGCCTGGGCCTTGTCCACTTCCGCAGGAGCAAAGCCCCCCTCGGGGCCGACCAGGATTCCGATCCGCATCCCCGCGGCCGCCTGATGGAGCAGGCGCCTGGTCTCCTCGATTCCCGACGCCGATTCATAGGGAAGGAGAAGCAGGTCGCATTCCCCGGCTGCCTCCAGCATTCCAGCATATGACATCACGGCCTCCACCTGAGGGACTCTTGTCCGCCCGGACTGCTTGCCGGCGCTCTCTGCTACAGCCTGCCAGCGCTCCAGGCGGGCGGCCGCCTTCTTTCCATCCAGTTTCACGACGGAGCGCTCCATTGCCACCGGTACAATCCGGGCCACTCCCAGCTCCGTATTCTTCTGGATAATCCACTCCATCTTGTCCCCTTTGGGCAGTCCCTGATACAGAATAACCTCAGCGGACAGTTCCGTATCCGCAAGGGCCTCCTTTGCAGTCAGAACCACCTGGTCCGCCTGAAGAGTCTCAATCCGACAGCAGGCATGGAAGGAACGCTGATCGCTCACCGCCACCTCCTCGCCCGGCCGCATTCTGAGCACTGTGCGAATATGATTTACATCCGGACCGCTGATGGTTACCCGATCCCCCTGAATCTGTTCCGGCTCCACATAAAACATCTGCATGGCTTTATGCCCTTTCCCCTTCTCTCTTTCGCGCTGTCACCGATACCCATTCGCCCTGATGCACCGTCTCCAGCACCTCCCAGACCGGATGGGCCTCAAAGGCCGCCAGCACGTCCTCTTCCTTCATGTCAATAATGCCGGAGGTGATAAAGATTCCGCCGGGCTTTAAGTGACGGTCCGCCTCTCCGGTGAGGGCGATGATCACCGGCGCCAGAATATTGGCCACCACAATGTCATTGTCTCCAAGGCCCGCCTGGGACTGCAGCGCTTCATCATCCAGGATATTGCCGGTCACAATGGGGAACTGCCCGGCCGGAATACCATTGACCTCCACATTTTCCTTCGCAGCCTCCACCGCATTTTCATCCAGGTCCGTGCCAAAGGCCTGTCCTGCTCCCAGCTTAATCGCCGCTATCCCCAGGATACCGCTGCCGGTACCGATATCCAGCACCCGATCTCCAGGACGCACATATTTGCGCAGCTGGCGGATGCAAAGCTGCGTCGTTTCATGAGATCCGGTGCCAAAAGCCGTTCCCGGATCGATCTCGATCATCAGCTTATCCCGGTGTTCCTCAGGGATCTCCTCCCAGGTGGGCTTGATCAGAATATCGTCCACCGTAAAGGGTTTGAAAAACTCCTTCCAGTTGTTGATCCAGTCCTTATCCTCCGTCTCGCCCGCCGTGATGGTACCTGCGCCGATATCCACAAACTGAGCTGTCTCTCGCAGTCCCTCCCGCACATCGGCGAGAAGCTTCTCCACCTCGGCCTGAGGCTTGTCCTCATCCAGATAAAAGGTCACCTTGGCCTTGCCCTCATCCGGCGGCAGCTCCGGCAGGATGTCGATGAACATCCCCTTGGTGTCGCTTTCCGTCAGAGGCACATTGTCCTCGATCTCGATCCCTTCCACTCCCAGCTCGTTTAACATTTCGCTGATGAAATCTTCCGCTTCCGTTGTCGTATCAATCGTAAATTTCAGCCACTTCATTGCAATACTCCTATTATTCCTGTTATTATGTTCCTGTTATTATTCCCGTCGTTATTTCTTCGGTTATTCCGCAGCCATGCCGGCTGTGCCTATCCTGGTTGCCTCACCGATCTCTTTATCATTACCGATCTCTTCAGCATTCTACCGGCGCTTTGTTTTCCTCGTCGTTTCTCCGGTATCCGGCGCTTAAATCTACCCGATTTTTCAGCGTCTCTCCCGCCGCGAAGGCGCGTAGATTGAACGCCGCAATCCGAACGATCCTCTCCAGCGTCTCCGGCAGGTGGAAATCGCCGGATACGTGAGGCGTCAGGAGAAGCCCCGGAGCATCCCACAGCGGGTGATCCGCCGGCAGAGGCTCCGGCTCCACCACATCGATGCAGGCCCCGGACAGCTGCCCGCTTCGCAGCGCATCGTTCAGAGCATAGCTGTCCACCGCCTGTCCCCGGCCCACATTCAAAAGCACCGCCCCTCTTTTCATCCGGCCAAAACGGGCGGCATCAAACAAATGGCGGGTCGCACCAGTACCGGGCAGACAGAGGGCCACATAGTCCGCCTCAGGCAGAAGCTCGTCCAGCCGGTCCAGACCATAGAGCCCTTCCAGATAAGCCGGCTTTTCTCCCACATGACGCCGGATTCCCGTCACATGACTGCCCAGAGCAGCCATCTTGCGGGCAAACTCTCCGCCAATATCGCCCAGCCCAACCACCAGGGTATGCGAGTCCCAGATGGAGCGGACTGCGCCGCAGTCGGTCCAGCGCTTTTCCTTCTGCGCGTCATAATAACCGTCCAGATGCTTAATATGCATCAGAAGCTGCCCGATCATATGCTCTGAAATCGCCAGACTGTAAGCTCCGGAGGAATTGGTGAGTATTGTTCCGGCAGGCAGGATTCCCTCTCCCACATACTTATCCGCTCCGGCGCTGCCTAGCTGCACCCAGCGAATATTGCTTCGCCCGCACAGCCTTTGGGCCGGAATATTGCCGATAACAGCCGAGACGCTCTCCAGAACCTCGTCGGTTACCTCCTTAGACCCCATGTAAATAAGCTCCGCTTCCGGAGCCGCCTGCGCCAGCTTTTCCTTATGCCGTTCGTTTAGCGGCAGCGTCACCAGTATCTTCATCCGCCTCGTCCTCCCTGTACTTTTGCCGTCGATCCTTTCACTGCTTCACTGCATTTTCACCGTTATTTTTATGCAAATGAAGAGAAATATTTTCTCGCTATATAATAGGGTAAACCATCCTCAGCTTTTTGGCAAATATTTTTTGTCTCCGGCAGAAATATCCCCGCAGAATCCCTGTGTTTATGTCCTTCCATGTCCCCATACGTCAAAAAAGGAAGGGCGCATGATACGTCCTTCCTTTCCTGAAAGAATTATTATTCTAAGATTATTCTAAGTGAAACTTCGGATTCCTGTTCCCTTACGGGCTCTGATAATCCAGTCTTACTCTGGCCTTATGGCCTTACTCCACCACGGTTACGGAGGTGATGTGAGGGTTAACGCCCTCGTACCAGTACAGGAAGCCCTCCATGTCGATGGTCTGTCCTACTTCCAGATTCTTGACGGCAGAGTAAACCTCGCTGCTGCTGTCGCACAGATAGGACTCGATGGTAAAGGTGTAGGTCTCTCCATTGTAGGAGGCGTTGAAATACAGATCGTCGCCCTCGGTGCCGGAGCCATCCCAGTTGTACAGGAAAGCAGCGCCGCTGTCATCGGCAGCTTCCACGGTCATGCCGGTGAAAGAAACCAGCTCGTTCTGATGGCTGATCAGCTCATCGGTGCCCAGAAGCTCTGTCACATCCGTAGGCTCAGCGATAAAGGACTCTCCTTCGATGATCTCAAAGGTACCGTCCATGATCTCTACCTCGCCGGACCACTCCGACTTATAACCGGTCACGCGAATCCAGGTGCCGGGAGTCAGAAGAGCATAGTCGTCCTCGGAGCAGGCCAGGTTGTAGAAGAAATATCCGCCATCCTCATCCTGAGCATATACCGTAGCCTGATCCTCCCACCAGGACTGCTTGGCCTGAACTGCTGCCTCGACTACCACCAGGGTATCCAGCTCAGCAGCCATATACTCGTCGTAGCTCATGACCTCCACGGTCTCTCCTGCCGCGGTAGTCTCCTCGGCTCCTTGTGTAGCAGCCTCCGTCGCTCCTTGCGTCTCCTCCTGTGCAGCCGTCGTCCCGTCCGCCGCTGCTGTGGTCTGCGCGTCGTTTCCGCCGGCGCAGGCAGCTAAGGACAGCATCATGGAGAGGGCCAGAAGCATTGCCAACATTTTTTTCATACTGATTCTCCTTTTTTGCCTTGTGTGTTATAGTGATGAAAATACCGGAAAACGCTTCCAAACAAAGCTTCTCTAAGCGCCGCCGGTATCATCCCGACGTTTTTATTATAACCGAAAGTCCGGGGAAATCAATGGTTTGTCAGCGGTTTTTGCGTCTTTCTTTGCTCTTTTGCACCGCCAGATACACAAAGATCAGCACCCAGACTGCCGCAATTCCCGCCAGAAGAGCCACCGCCGTACCGGGCAGAGGCCCCAGATCTACCTCCTCGCCGGAGGGACCGCCATAATCCCCCAGATGATACAGAGCCTGCACATCTGCAAAAAGGGCGTCCATATAGGCGTCGTCCACCGTCTCGCCCCGGCGCATGGACTTGGTCACTTCCTCAATCAGCTGCCCCGCCGCATCCCGCAGGGAGGTGGAACCGTTAAATACCGCCGTCACAAAGGTGTCGTCCATATGCTCCAGCAAAAGCTTTGCCGCCTCAATCTTTACCTCATAATAGGTATCGTTGTCCTCACCGCCCCGGGACAGATAATCCTGGTATTCTTCGGAATTCTGCGCCTTTGTCGTCACCGGCACGTAGCCTTCCGTCTGCGAATAGGCAATCTGCACCCCATCGCTGAGCAGATACTGCACAAACAGCCAGGATGCCAGTACCTCCTGCGGGTCATCCTTATTAAAGACGCAGACCGAAGGGCCCTGCGAGATCATCTGAGGATTTTCCGGATCAAACTGAGGGATCTCCATCACTTCGATCTCGAAATCCACCAGAGATTCCTCCGCAATATCCAAAAGAGGCGCGTCCGTTCCCATCCAGGTAGCTCCCGCCGTGGAATCCATGGCAAAAATGCACTGACCGGCATTCAGGAAATTGGCCGGATAGCCGGAAATCTTAAAAGTGGAAAAGGCTCTGGTACCGGCATGCTCGGCAATGGTATAGAGAAGCTCCGTGGTCGTATCGTTGAAGATCTGCACTTCTCCCGTCTCCGTGGAATAACCGGCCCCCAGCTGCTTCAGCATCTGGATCATCATGTTGTCGGTGGATTTATAGATGATGGGAATCAATACCTCCTGCCCGTTGAGCTTAAAAGTACCGTCCTCATTCTTGGCCATGGCAGCCTCCGCTACCTCCCAGATAAAGTCCCAGGTCAGCGTCTCCGGCAGCGTAAAGCCCAGGGCCTCCACATAGGTCTTGTTGACGTAGCAGGCTTCTGTGGAGCGCATATAGGGCACCGCATAATAATGGCCGCCGAAGGAGCATTCCTCCAGAAACTGCGGTACGATCTCCTCGGCCGTCGGCGCGTCAAAACGCACCTCACTGCCGCCCAGGCCGTATTTTTCATCGGTAAAAAGATCGTCCAGCGGCACCACCACGTTCTCTCCGGTCAGATAGGTTGCAATATGATCCGGATAGGTAATGCAGACATTGGGCGTGGTTCCGGTGGAAATATTGGTGATTACATCGTTATAGATATCGCCGTAATCCGTATACAGCCGCAGATCCACCGTAATATTGGGATACAGCTCTTCAAAATCCGCAATAGCCTGGCGGTATATGTTGGTCTGATTGATATTGGTATCGTTTTTGGCCCAAAAAGTAATCTCGTAATCCCTGGAAGTATCGAATTCCTCCGGAACCGTAAAGGCCGCCTGCTCCCGCTGCCCGTGACAGCCGGCAAGAAGCATGGCGCACATGGCTGCCAGGAGGACGGCTGCCGTCGCTTTTCTCAGTCTTTTCATCCTTTCATTCCTCCTCTTGCCACGCCCTCCATGATCTTGCGGCGGAAGACCAGGAAGAGAATAATCAGCGGCACCGAAATCACCACCACAGCCGCCATCATAGCCGGAATATTCTCCCGGCCAAAACCGTTTTCCCGTATCTCCTGAATTCCGTTGGACACCAGATAGTAAGCCGGATCATCGGTAATCAGCCTGGGCCACACATAGGAATTCCAGCACTCGATGATCTTCAGAATCGTAACCGTGATAATCGTCGGACGGCAGATGGGCACCATCACCTTCCAGAGATATTTCAGGTCGGACGTGCCGTCCACCTTGGCCGCCCGGTACAGCTCGTCGGGAACCTGTTCAAAGTTTTCCTTCAAAAGATAGATGTAGAAGACCGAGGTCACCGACGGCAGAATCAGTCCCGTAAAGGTGTTGCGCAGATCCAGATTGGTGATGGTCACAAAATTCGTGATAACAACCAGTTCGCTGGGAATCATCATAAGGGACAGAAAGAGGGTAAACACCAGATCTTTCCCCCGGAATTCCAGCCTGGCAAAGGCATAGGCCGCCAGAACGCTGACCACCACCATCAAAAGAGTGGTAATCACCGCAAAAATCACGGTATTCATCAGATATCCGCCCAGGGGCACCGCCGTAAAGGCATCCACATAGTTCTGCAAGGTAGGATGCAGGGTAAAAAAGGACGGAACATACTCGGCATTATAGGATGCGTAGCTCTTCACCGATGTCAGAAGCATCCAGTAGAAGGGAAAGAGCACAATAAGCGCCCAGATACTCAATCCCACATAGGTCAGCCCCCGCAGCAGGGCGGTACGGCGGGCTGCTGCCTTTTGTATTTTTTCGTAATCAGCTTCCATATTTTAACCTCTCAATATCGAACCCTTTTCTTGCTGACCAGCAAATTGACGCAGGTAATCGTCAGCACAATGACAAACAAAATGACTGCCGCCGCCGAGGCGTAGGACGGATAGCCGCCGCTGTCCCCGTAGAGCATATCGTAGACATAACCCACGATGGTATTCATCCCCGCCGCATTGAGATCGGTTCCAAACAGGGCCACCGCGTCGCTGTAAGCCTTAAAAGCGCCGATAAAGCCGGTGATCACCAGATAAAATATCATCGGAGAAATCATAGGCAGAGTGATCTTTGTAAACACCCGCAGCCTGGGCGTCCCGTCCACCCGCGCGGCCTTGTAATAATCGGGATTCACCGAAGCCAGGGCGCTGGTCAGCACCAGGATCTTAAAGGGCATGACCACCCAGATCGTGTAAAAGCACAGCACAAACATCTTGGCCCAGTAGGGACCGTCGATGAAATCCACCGATTCGCCGCCAAACCAGTTGATCAGAAGATTCACCATGCCGTCGGTGTATTCCGTCCGCTGAAACAGAATCATGAACACCAGTCCCACCGCAAGGGTGTTGGTCACATAAGGCAGAAAATAAATGGTCTGGTAGAGCTCCCGCAGGGGCCGGATGGAGCTAAGCCCCACCGAAATCAAAAGGGCCAGTCCCGTGGAAACCGGTACCGTGATAATTACCAGAATAAAGGTGTTTTTCACCGCCTGCAAAAAATAAGGATCGTGCAGGACATAGGAAAAATTATAGGTACCTACGCCAAAATAAGTCTGAGAGGCAAAATTATAGCCCTCCTCCACTGAATAGATGATAACGTCGATCAGCGGATATACCATAAAAAAGATGAGAAACAGCAGCGCCGGCAGAAGATACAGCCAGGCTTTCTTATTGTTCGTACTCATTTGCAGTCTTCCTTTCCAGTCTTTCTTTTCCGGATGCAGGCGATTCAGACCGCCGCAAAAGGAATCCTCTCCTCGGTTTCCTTATGGAATAAAAAGACTTTGCCGGGCTTTAACGCAAACCGGACCACAGAATCGGAGGTATCCGCCCGCATCTCCGCACTGATGATGGAGCGCAGGGTCTGCCCGGTACACGCAGGATGGCTGGATATAATGCTGATATCCCGCCCCAGAATCTCCACCCGGTTAAGTTCGCAGCTTAAAGCCCCGTCCTTCTGGGGAAGGAAGCCCTCCGGCCTCACTCCCACCCAGACCGGCTGATCCGGCACGTCCTTCACCGCCAGAACCGCCTCGTCTCCGATATAGAGCATCTGATTGCGCACCTCTCCCTCAAAGACATTAATGGGCGGCGTACCCAGAAATCTGGCAACAAACAGGCTGGCCGGATTGTCATAAACCTCCTGAGGCCTGCCAAGCTGCATCAGCACTCCCTCCCGCATCACTGCAATCCGGTCGGAGATACTCATGGCCTCGTCCTGGTCATGGGTTACGAACACGGTAGTAATTCCGGTCTGCTTTTGAATCCGGCGGATCTCCTCCCTGGTCTTTAACCGCAGACGGGCGTCCAGATTGGACAAAGGCTCGTCCAGCAAAAGCACCCCAGGCATCTTTACCAGAGCGCGGGCAATAGCCACCCGCTGCTGCTGACCGCCGGAGAGTTCTCCCGGCTTTCGGTCCATCAGCTCCTCGATCTGCACCAGTCTGGCCGTCTCCAGAGCCCTGGCATTCATCTCCTCCTTGGAGAGCCTGTCCTTGCCCTTGCGGTTTTCCAGGGGAAATACGATATTTTCCCGTACCGTAAGATGGGGATACAGGGCGTAATTTTGAAACACCATTCCTACGCCCCGAAGCTCCGGCGAAAGATCGGTAATATCCTTCTCTCCAAAGAAAATCCGGCCTCCGGTCGGTTTTTCCAATCCGCAGATCAGATTGAGCGTCGTCGATTTGCCGCAGCCCGAAGGGCCCAAGAGGGCAATCAGCTCGCCATCCGAGATCTCGAAGGAAAGATCATTCACCGCGATCACGTCCGACTGCGCCTTTTTCCCCCGTCCCGGAAATTTCTTTGTAAGGTTCTGCAATACTATTTTCATGACTTTTCTCTCCATCGTCATCGTAAAACTTTGTTATCCTCGATTATAGCGGATTTTCCACGTTTTCACAAGGCGGCGCGGAAAATTTAACATTGGGAGCAGGACAAGAGCCGGAGATCCTCTCGGTTCCCCGGCTCCTGCCTTTCTTATCTGTCTTATTTATCTGAAATCTGATTTATGTATCTGTAAATTCTAAGGAAATGCAGAAAAGCGTATATATAAAAAGCGTATATATTGTGGATTACAAATGTTGCATTAATAGAATTATATAGGCAATATAATTCTTATTTCCCGCCGTCCGAGGCTGCCTGCGCTCTGCAGGCCCGGACCACGACTCCGCCCGCCTGAGACAGACGTCTGTTTGCTTCGGCGGCGTTTAAACCGCACAAAAGCATTACAATAGCCGTTTTTGTGTGATAGCCGCACTGGACAAGAGCCTCCTCTGCCTGTTCCGGCTTACAGCCCGTGGCCTCCGTCACAATCCGTCCCGCCCGGTCGTAGAGCTTTTCATTGGTCGGCCTCATATCCACCATCAGGTTTTCATAGGTTTTTCCCATCTGCTGCATTGTAATTGTGGAAATCATGTTGCAGATCATTTTTTGGGCGCTGGCCGCTTTCAGACGGGTAGAACCGGTCAGGACCTCCGGTCCGGTCATAGCCTCTATGGCCACGTCGGCCTCCCGCCCCAGCTCGCTTCCCTTATTGTTGGCTATGGCTACCGTTGAACAGCCTATGCTTCTGGCATAGCGGAGGGCTGCAATGGTATAGGGAGTTCGCCCGCTGGCTGCAATCCCGATCACCAGATCCCTTCCCGCTACCCCATGCTGCTTTAAGTCGGAGACAGCCGCCTCCTCGTCATCCTCCGCTCCCTCCCTGGCCTTGACAAAGGCTCCCTCGCCTCCTGCCAAAATCGCCTGAAATTCATCGGTACAGCCAAAGGTGGGCGCGCACTCCACGGCGTCCATTACGCCGATGCGGCCCGATGTACCTGCTCCCAGATAGAAGATATGACCGCCTGCCCGCAGGGCCTTTACGGCCAGTCCGATGGCCTGCTCAATGGCCGGCAGTTCCCGTCCCACGGCCTCCGCCACCTTGCCGTCTTCCTCGTTCATCACCGCAAGAAGCTCCTGCACCGACATTCGGTCCATATCCTTCGTTCTGTCGTTGCGCGCTTCGCTCATCAAATTACCAATATCCAGTCTTGCCATATATTCTCCCCCCGCCGGGCGCTTACACATCCAGGTGTTTTCCAAAATGATAATAGGTCTCCTTTACCTTCATACCATTTCTCTCATAGAGACGGCGTCCATTGTCCTCTGTGGACCGGAAATAGGCGCGGTCTGCTCCCTCCTTGGCCATCTCCTGCCACATCAGATGCAGCAGTACGCTGCCCAGTCCCCGGCCGCGATACTCCTCCGCTATGCCGAAGGGGCCAAAACGGTCCTCATCCCCGCCGGCGCCTCTTTGCACATAGCCCACAATCCGGTTCTCATGGAGGCACAAAAAGCAATGTCCCTCCAGCCTTTTATTCTGCATGGCCCGCATTGCGTGAACCCGCCAGCCGGTACTGAAATGATCCCGAAGGAAATCAAGGAGTTCGGACGCCCGCTCGGCCTGATACGGAATAAAGGCAAACCCCTCCTGTGTCAGGTTTTCCTGTTTTTGCCGGATTTTTTCCGGCAGACAGTAGCCGGAGAGACTTCTCTCCATCCAGTATGCCCTGGCCCCAGGCTGGTAGCCACGGCGAATCAGAAACTCTCTGGCGCCGCTCTCGCTCTCATGAACGCCCGGCGTAAAATAGTAAGGGCTGTAAGCCGCCACCTCTATCTGCCGGCATCCTCTCTCCCGAAAAGCCGTCTCCAGCCTGGACAAAAGTCTGCCGCCCAGACCGTGATTGCGGCAGTCCCTGTCCACAATAAGCGCCAATAGCCACGCCTTTCCTTCCTCCAGTCCCCGCTCCATATAGGGATAACGGCGCATCATACCGATGGCGCAGCCAATTAATCTTCCATCCAGTTCCGCCGCCAGACACAGTGAATCCTCTCTGTTTTCATCGGCCAGCAAAACGGCGGCCCACTCCCGTCCATCCATCGGGCAATAAGGCAGATTCCGATTCCACAAAGCAACCAGATCCGCCGTATCCGAGCCCCTCGCCGGACGTATCCTGCCGGCCGGCACAAAACGGTACGCCGCGCCATAGCGATAATGGGCAAGCTTCCACAAATCCTCCTTTGCCGCCTGTCCGACGCAGTTGACCCGCCGATCGGCAGGAAGATCCTCCATGACAATCTCCACCTCGCCGCTGTAGCGTCCATAGAGGCTGTTATCCACCGTCACCGTTCCCGCCGGGCGGGGACAGGCCGGGCGCGGAGCCACCTGTCCGGCATATTCGGACATCTGCCGGGAAGACTGGGAGCGCAGCACCTGATCGTTGCTGTCATAGCGAATATGGTGGGTTCCGGCATACACCAGCCCCAGCTCCTCCTCTGTGGCCCCTTCCGCCGGAAAAAATGCCAGCTCCAGGATTCTTTCCTGCGAACTCTCCAGCGGACTCTCCAACAGCCGTCTCTCCTCCTCGGCTGCCCGGCGTATCCGCACCAGCTTTTCCGGCGCAAAGTATTCATCCGCCGCCATAAGTCCCGTGTTGGCCGGACTGGCCGCCAGCTGGCGCACCACCTGTTCCAGTCCCATACGGCGATGGGTCTCCACGGTGGGAAGGCCCTCCCGCACCGGCCCGCGGGGATTTTCATCATCGGGAATACAGGAATACACCGGTATTCCCAGCCGGTAAAAGATTTCATTCTGCTGAAGAAAGAAATGATAGGAAAGGCCGCTCTCCGGACGGGGATAATAGTTGTGGCAGGCACGAAGCTGAATTTTTTCGTCCACCGCCAGAAACTCCCGCCGCATGGACACAAGCTCCTCCTCGCTGTAGGTAGAGGCGTTCAGCACAAAGCCCTTCACAGCCCAGCGCTTCCAGATCCCCCGCACCTGCTCCATCGTATAGCCGTAGTCCAGCCGGATAAAGTCCACGCCGGCCTGCCGGATCTGCTCACAGTAATTCTCGCTTGCCAAAAGCTCCTCCAGCTGGCCGCCTCCCACATCCACCGTCAAACTCTGGCCCAATGCCCGGGCCTTGCCGGCAACGTCACAGAGCAATTCCAGCTGTTCTGAAACGGTAAACTCCGGAAGATGCAGGCTTAAAAATACCTCGTCAAAGCCCGCGCCGGCAGCCTCCTCCATATACCTCTCCCATCTCCTGGCGCCCTCATAACCGGAAGCCTTTGCCGGCGCACCATCCGGGTAAATGGCAATGCTGTAGTTCATAGTGTGCTCCCTTATTTCAATTCCGTCAAAATATCCTTATATTTTTCCATAAGCTCTTCCGGATTATCCGAAAGCTTTTTGGCTATGCCAATAAACAGCAGATCAATAACAAAAAACTGACCATATCTGGCGAACATGGAGGTAAGGCGAATGATGCGAGGTTCATTGTTGGGCACGATGATCCGGTAGTCGCTGATATCGCACAGCTTATTTTTCATCGTTCCGCAGATTGCAATGAGCTTTGCTCCCTGACTGCTGGCCTTTCTGGCCGGCACCAGGACTTCACGGGTAAGCCCGCTGTTGCTGATGGCAATCACCGCGTCTTTGTCTGTGCAGAGGGAAGAGTTGATTGTTCCCAGGTTTGAATCATGGGTATAGATTGCCTTTTTCCCCAGCTTAATCAGCTTCTGGGTCAGATCCTGCGCCACAATACCGGAGGCTCCCACTCCAAACAGATAGATCGTGTCCGCTTTTGCCAGAACCCCGGCAATTTCATCCAGATCTGCCAGTTTGTTCATCTTTAGGGTATCCTCGAACACGCACCGCATTCCATTTTGAAGAGCTGCCGGCACCTGTTCAAAGTCCAGCGACCACTCAAACAGACTCCCCGGGTCCTCCTCCGCCTCCATACTCATTGCCAGTTCGATTTTCGTGTCTGCAAAGCTGAGTCCAAAAACCTTCTGTACAAAACGAGATACCGAGGCGCTGGAGGTCCCCGCTCCTTCCGCTACCTGCTGGATGCTCATGCTTACAACGTCCTTTTTGTGCTCCAGGAAATAATCTGCAATCAGCTTATCCGATTTTGACAGTTCATCATATACCAGACGTATCTTCCCTATCATATTCTCCCCTCTCTTCCTCTGACTCTTTTGACGGTAATTCTGCCTGTGCCAGGAAAGAATTCCTGTTTCCCCGGCAGACATTTCCCCCATCCGCGTCACCGTTTATTCTGCGAAAGGAGTCCGATAGCTTTTGAGCAGCCGGGCCTCTCCACTCACCGTTACCTGCCCGCAGGCAGCCGGAATCAGGATCGTCTCGGTATAACGCAGATATTCCTTCCGCCCCTCTGCCAGAATACAGCATTCTCCTGCGACGCAGGTCAGCACATAGTAGCTGCCGTCCGAGGGAATGGCAAAATTACCCTTTATGTCTATTATATCAGCAGAAAACAAGGGATGTCTAATGGCAGATTGTATTTCTCTCGGTTTTTTTTGCTGAAAATGCCTTACTCTGCATGAAAGCTCCGGTTTCATTACCTGAAAGGCTTCGTCCAGATTCAGCTTTCTGCCGCGCCCATAATCATAAATGCGATAAGTAATCCCGCCGAAGCTTCCCACCTCCAGGGCCAGCATATCTCCGCCGCAGGCGTGTACCATTCCCGCAGGAATCAGGGCCACATCTCCCGCTTTTACCGGATAGCGAACCAGAAAAGACTCCATATTTCCAGACTCGGCAGCCTGCCGCAGCTTATTTACATCCTGCGTCGACACGCCCGCCGTAATCTGCGCTCCTTCCCCCGCTTCCAGAATATACCAGGCCTCGCTCTTTTCATAATCTCCCTTTTCCTGAGCCAGCGTCTGATCCGGATGCACCTGAACGGACAAATCCTCTTTCGCGTCGATGTAAGCCACGCGAACCAGCTGCCCGCTGTCGTCCCTGCCCATAAGCTCCTGCGGGAATTGCCGGATCAGCTCTGCAATACTTTTTCCTGCATATTCTCCCGCAGCCACAACGTTTTCAGAGCCCCGGTAAGCACAGATCTCCCTGGCTATGCCAATTCCCTTTTGCCGGAGGCCTCTGATACGGCTCAGACGATCTCCGGCCCACACGCTCTCTTTGTAGACCGGTTCAAGGCGCAAGGGCCCCCATGCTTCTCTGCTCATTCCTGCTTCTCCCATATAATCTCACCTTCTCTTTTATAGCAGCGATAGGGAAAGCCCTTTTCCCGGATCGACTGATGATCCTGACGGCTCGCAGGAAGACTGCAGGCCGCCACTGCCAGTACCTCGTCGCCAGAGTTGATAATCCGGTGAGCATAATGACCGTTAATGTAGTGGAGGGAACCCGGAAAAATTTTTTCCACATAAAAGTCCTCTGCACCATCCCAGAACAGGAGAAAACCGGTTCCCTTCAACCCATAATAATACTCGTCACAGTCTGTATCCCCATGGTAATGACCGCTTGTCATGGCGCACTCCCCATCCACGGTAAAAGGACGAAGGTAGGTGATTCCCCACTGGAGATTGCCCTTCACCCAGGAATCCCTGTTGAAATTCTGATTTAATACCCAGTAAGCCAGCTCATCACCATGATCAGCCAATGCCGCCTCATTTTTGTAAACGCCGGTACATTCTCTCACCAGCTTTTGGCGGCGCACCACATTTTGGCCGCTCAGCACGCACTCTCCGGTAAACGCCTGTACCCCCTTTGGTTCTCTGACAAAATGTTTTTCAAAATCTTTGGTCATATCCATAGCTGCACCTCCCTCTGTCCTTACCATTTTGCTCCGGCCGCCTATCCTTTTCTATTCTCAGTCTGCCTGTCTGTTTCCTGCTTCCTGTCGTTATACTTGGGATTCTTGTACCGGGTATAACCTTCTTTTAAGAGGGTTTTATGTATCACCACCGGCTGATATCCCGTCGCCTCAATGACGTAATCCTCTATGGTCGCCGGAATTGTGACGATATCCAGGAAGGAAGCGTCAAAGCAGAACTCCGGGCGGCTCCGGGAATAGATATGAACGCTCTCTCCATCTGCCACCGTAACCACAGTGAACTGACCATTATTTTTGCCTTCGTAGACGCCATGCGTTGCCAGCTCCACCCGTCTGGTCTCGTAATACATCAGCTCTGTCCTGCCAACCACATATTCCGTATAATCTTTCGTCTCTTCCACCAGGATCGGATCAATGGCAATATTTTCTCTCACCCATTTTGAATCCCGCTCAAAATGAAGGACCTTCTCGGCGTTCTTCGTATGTATGGGACGGGTGTTCCCATCGCGGTCCTTACGATTGTAATCATATACCTTGTAGGTATAGGAACCAATGGTCAGGCTTCCCAGCTCCAAAATAAGCTGGTTCCTTCCCGATGCATGCACCGTCCCCGCCGGAAGCATAATCTGCCTTCCCGGAATGCTCTCCACAGAGTTAATATACTTCCGGTAATCAATATCCTCATGGGTGGTCTCAGACTGTTTGGCCAGTTCTAAAAACTCTCTGCCGTCTCCGCAGAAGCCGCAGTAGGTTCGAGCCCCATGTCCGGTAGCAATTACATAGTACGCTTCATCCTGCCGTCCAAATTCATCGTAATTTTCAATGACAAATTCTTCGTCGGGATGCACCTGTACGGACATATTTCCATCGCTGTGCCAGGTGTCGTCATAGTTAAAACGGATCGGGAAATAGCCGTCAAATTCCTTTACGCAGCGTTCTCCCATCATTTCTGTTCCCCTGGCCTGAACAAAGGTGGAAAAGGGAATATCCAAAAGAGCCTTTTCCGTCTCCACGACAATGCTTACTTCCATGGGAATCATGTCGAACACCCAGGCCACATTGGGAGCGATATCCTGAGGCAGATTACGGATCTTGCGAATATATTCTCCTCCCCATATTCCTTCCAGATACACCGGTTTTGCGCGAAAAGGATATCTGACCAGAGCTGACAGGACCGTGCCCAGCACCTGTCCCGGCATCATCACATAATTATTCTCGTCGCTTCCCAGAATATAGAGGGCAATCCGATTCTCCTTTAACAGCTTCTTTCTCAGCTGAACTGCCACTTCAAAATCCACATAGTAGTTGCGCCGCATAAGAAGCGAGAAAGGGCGTCCCTGCCGATCGCCGATATTGACAAACCGCTTCTCTCTGGCGCGAATGGCTGCCGCCTTGGGCGTTACATCAATATAGGCGACCGCATCCACATAAGAGCGCAGCATATCGCTGGCGCTTCCCAGGCCGTAAAGAAGAATTATTTCGCTGCCGTCATCCTCCAGCGCTTTTTTCGCCTTGTCCGCATCGATAAAATCGTCTATCTTTCCCCGGTACAGCCGTCCAAACAGCAGCACCGGATCATCCTCATAGTTGAGAGGAAGACTTTCCTGCGTCAGTCTGTCGATCTCCTCCTGGCTCTTGTAAAGCTCCTTCATATCAAGGAGACGCACCTTTGTTCCGCCGCTGCGCAGAATCGCTGCTGCTGGCGCCGTCAGATCCTCAAACTGAGCGCTGACATAACCATCGACAGCAAGGACAAAGCGTCTTTCCCGATGAAGCGTTTCCCTCGTGCAGTATGAAGCGATTTGTTCTGCCACAGCTTTATTCCCCACTGTGATCTGTTCCACCGTCTCCTGCGGCAAAGCAATCCGATTCACGGCTTTCGGATCGTCGTAAGCCAGGGGTTTGAACATAAAGCTCATAATTTATGCCTCCTCCATTGTTATGCGTCCATAAACACGAATCTGTTCCCTTCCCATTTCAGATAATTTATCCGCGATCTGCTCCCGGCTCTCTCCGTCTGCGCACTCTAAAATCGCCGCCAGAATAATGGGCAGATTGACCCCGGCAATAACCGAAACAGGATATTCTTGAGCAACTCGAAAAGCGGTATTAAAGGGTGTTCCGCCAAGAAGATCGACAAGGGCAACAACTCCCTCGCCCTGATCCGCTTTCCGCACCGCCTCTGCCACCTTCTCCTCAAACTCCTCCGGACCTTCCATGTGTCCCAGACTTACCGGCAAAATTCCTTCCGTTTCCGCTCCCAGCATTCGGGCAGCCTCCAGAAGGGACTGCCCCAGTTCTCCATGGGTAACCAGTAAAAATCCAACCACCTGCTCACCTGCCTTCTGCTTCCAACTGTTCGTCTATGTAATGCACAAATTTTTTCGTAATCACTTCCGGCCTGGTAATGGCAGTCCCTACAACTACTGCATGGGCCCCTGCTGCCAGCGCCTGCCCGGCCTCCTCCGGCGTGGATATTCTGCCCTCTGCAATGATCGGAAGCCGAATTTTCTCATGCAGCTGCCGGATCAGTTCCAAATCAGGGCCATCTATTTTTTTGCTGTAAGGAGTGTAACCCGACAGAGTGGTAGAAATAAGATCCACATCCTCTTTGCTTACGGCTATTCCCTCTTCGCAGGTGGACACTTCTCCCATAATCAATACCTCCGGCCAGCCTGCCCGGATTCTGCCAACGATTTCGGCAAAGGTCTCTCCGCCCGGCCGGCTGCGCGGCGTGGCATCCAGCGCAATAATATCGATGCCCTCCCGCAAGACCTCTTCGGCGCTTGCAAAAGTGGGGGTAATATAAACGTCGCTGTCCTCCGTCCATATCTTGTTGATTCCGATTATAGGAAGCTCCGTCTGCTGTCTCACCCGGTGAATATCTGCCGCGCCGTTCAGGCGGAGGGCGGAAGCTCCGCCCTCCTGTGCCGCCCTGGCAAATGCCGCCATGATTTCGGGCCCGTGCATTGCCCACCCCTTCCTGGCCTGGCAGGATACGATCAGTCTGTGCCTTATTCTTTCCAAGAGCTTATTCTTTTCCATATTCTCTCCTTATCCCCATGCAAGTCAGAACAGATGAAGGACAACGCCCAGAATACCTACCACGAAGGTTCCAATAAGGCACCAGTAAATGCCCTTCTGATTCTTTTTCATAATCCAGTAGAAGAGTCCCAGGCACAGCATTTCCGGCAGATTCGGAAGGATGCTGTCAAAAATACCCTGAAGAGAAATCACCGTACCGGATGCATTCCACTCCGGAGCAAAGGTGATCGAAACATAGCTGCAGGTTACTGCCGCTATCACCATCAGACCTACTGCCGTAGCTCCGTTCACAAAACGAGAGAAGATATCGGAAGAATGAATCTTCGCCACCAAAGCAACGCCCTTCTCATAAGCTTTGACCAGGAAGAACCATCTCGTTCCCCACGCCAGAAGGACATTGGGAATCAGATAAACAAAAGGACCAATGATATTTCCTTCCATGGCAAGGGAAGCTCCCAATGCGGAAAAGATGATGCGGAAGGTTCCCTGGAATACAGAGTCTCCAATACCTGCCAAGGGTCCCATCAACGACGTCTTGGTTGCGGTGATAGCCGCTCCGTCAATGCTTCCCTCCTTCGCTTTTTTCTCCTCCAATGCCAAGGAGATACCCATAATCAGATTCGTAAAATACGGATGGGAATTAAAGAACTCACAGTTTCTGGCCAGAGATTCGTTAAGCCCTTCCTTGTCATCTCCATAAATCTTTTCCAGTGCAGGGATAATCGTATAGACATAACCAATATTGTTATATCCTTTGTAGTTAAAGCTTCCCATGCTGGTAAAGGAACGGAAAAATAATTTTCGAAAATCCTTTTTATTCAGGCAGCCGTCAAAGGAAGTATCCGCAAGCGCTTCTGCACTGTCGTCTTCTTCATCTGCATTATTGTTCTTGAGTCCATATACGATAAAGGCCAGAGCAAGAGCGATCAGCGCCACTGGCATCGTACCCATTCCCATATAGGATACCAGCACATAACCAAGAAGGAAGAAAGGCCAGGCCTTCTTGATTCCCAGGGTTACAATAATCGAAGCCATACCGATTGCCGGAAGAATGTTGGCCGAAACCGTCAGCCCCGCAGAAAGCCATTCCGGTATGCTGTCATAAATGCTCTGTACGGCCGAAGACCCTACCCACAGGGCAATAAAGGTGGGAAGGAAGAACTGAACAATCATTCTGGTGAAAATAGACATATAATGCCAGAAGGAAACGCCCTTGACAATTCCCTTTTTCAGCAGAGCTTCCGCCTTTTCAACCCAGACAATATTGATACTGGTCACAACATAATTCAGCATCTGGACCAGCAGGCCAATGGGATAGGCCAGGGTAATTCCCAGCTCATTGCTTCCCGATATAATAGCAAGAGCTGTACCTACCATGCCGCCGATATATGCATTAGGCGGAGAGTAGGCTCCCATCGCCAGACCGCCTAAGAATACCAGCTCCACAGAAGCGCCCACAATCAGACCTGTCTCCAGATCTCCCATCAAAAGACCTACCAACGGCCCCGCAAATACAGGTCTGGCTATGTATATCGCTCCGCCCCACCAGTATGTTTCCACCGCCATAAACGCGATAAACAAGCTCAGAAGAAAAACCTGAATAAAACCTAATTCCATAAAACAACCTCCCTCCGGACTTTCATAATTGACAGCGCCTGCACAGGCAGATTTGTCCGTTTATTGTTTTCTTTCGTATAGTTCAAAAAGGATATTTATCTTACAAACATTCTTTTCCTCACGTCATAGCCCATCCCCCTTCTTACCTGTCCCCCATCATTTTGCTTCCCGCAGCTCCTTGATTATATCTACCTCCGTATTCTGGGGCACGGTTCGGAATTCTACTTTGCAGGGATAATCCCCCAGCGCCAGAATATCCTGCTTTGTCTGCTCATCCAGAAATATGGTAGAATAATACTGCTTTCTCCCTTCTTTTGCATAGATTCCTCCAATATTAATGTGGGGAATCTCTACTCCGCGGCGTAACAGTTCCAGAAATACTGCCGGCGCTTTTGCACACAGAAAAATTTTACTCTTTGCATGGCGGGCAATTACCTCCGGCGCCGCCTCCAGTGTCGTCACATCGCATTTGACCGTACCGGACACCGCCATCTGCAGTAACATCGTCTGCATCGGATCTTTTGCGCTGGCGTCATCCACCACAATCACCCGATTGACCGGATACTTTCGCAGCCACGCCGTGGCCACCTGTCCATGAATCAGTCTCTCGTCCACTCTGGCAAAAATTATTGACATATAATCTACCTCCTGTTAAAAGATATTGGGATCAGGGAATGCTTCGCCATGTGTATTATCAAAGTCAATCAGGGTTAAATTGTGCAGCCTCCGGCGAATTTCAAAAATAGCAGTATTGCTGCGATCGGGATGAATCCGATTGGTAAGAAGGACCACGCCGCATTTCCGCTGAAAATCAATGTATATAGAAGTTCCGGTAAACCCGGTGTGGAATAAACATTTGGAGCTGTAATAATCACCCATCTGCGTTCTCCTGCCGCCTGCGATCCAGCCCAGGGTTCTTCGTTCGTTCAGCCCTTCCGTATAGCATCGCTGCAGCAGGCGGATCGTAGAACGGGAAAGGATCTGCTCTCCTGCCAATCTCCCGTCGTTAAGCATCATTTTTACAAAGCAGCTCAGATCTCCGGCCGTCGAAAACAGCCCTGCGTTTCCGCTGACGCCTCCCATTCTCCAGGCTTTCCCATCGTGAACCTGACCGCAAACCAAGCCGCGCTCCTCCGTCAGCTCCGTCGGCACGCAGCGGCGTTCCCAGCCTCTGTCTGCCGGATTGAAGCATGTATCCTCCATTCCCAATGGCTGAAAAATATGCGAGGAGGCATATTCGTCCAGCCTGCCCACTATCTTTTCCAAAATATGTCCCAGCAAAATATATCCAAAGTCAGAATATTCTACCTTTTCTCCTGGCTGAAAATTCAAAGGCTTATCCCAGAAAAAATCCAGCAGTTCATTCTTTGTCCTGCACTTCTTGTACTCCTTATCATCTCCGCATATGCCGGAGGTGTGTGTCAGCAGGTTCCCCATAGTCACTTCTCCATGGGGAAAATCAGGCAAAAATTCGCTCACCGGCGTCTCCAGAGCAAATTCTCCCTGCTCCAGGCACTGCAGAGCAACCGTTGTGGTGCAGACCACTTTGGTAAGGCTTGCCAAATCAAACAAAGCCTCCTCCGAAAGACGCTGCGGTTCATCAATAACCGAACGGTACCCAAAAGAGAAAACTTGCTCTTCTTCTCCGGTGACAAAAGCAAATACCCCTCCTGGGATTTTTTTCTCCTCGGCGCATCTTTCGAGAAAGGCTTTTTCTTTAGACAAATTCATCGCATCCGGCATGGTAACACCCCCGTACATTATGTCTGTTCTTTATCCTTCATCCTCAACTTTTTGAAATTTATTTGCATTTATATTCTACTATATTTGAAAATTAATTGCAATATGATTTTGAAAAATATTTTCTGTTTTTTCTTGATATTTTGGAAAACGATTTTAAAAAGAGCGTCCCGTTTCACTCCGGAACGCCCCTTTTCTCTACGATATCTATTCTCCAAAGGCCTGCAATGCAGTATCTTTAACGCCCGCCGCATAGGTAATAATAAATCCCGCCGCAATAGATACCGCATAAGCCAGCAGATATGCTCCCGGTCTGACATTGACCAAAGCGCCCAATATACCGGATACATTCATAGTCACCGCGCCCTGGCCCGGGAAGAATCCCAGCACCGCCCCTCCGCAGGCCGCTCCCAGACAGGCTGTTATAAAGGCGCGCCCCAGAGGCAGCGTCACACCATAGATCAGAGGTTCGCCAATTCCCAGAATGCCCGCAGGCAGGCCGCCCATGATCGCCGCTTTCAGAGAGGTTTTTCCGCGGTATTTGGCATACAGAGCCAGAGCCGCCCCCACCTGGCCGCCGCCCGCCATGGAACAGCAGGCATATAATGGCGTCGACCCTAATGTTCCAATAAAGGTCGTATGAATCGGCGCCAGGCCATGGTGCATCCCCATCATAACTAACGGCAGGAAGAATCCGGCGATAATCGCATAGGCCATGAATCCGGCATTGTCCAAAAGCCACAGGAAAGCATTGGTAATCACATCGGTAATTACCCCCGCCACCGGCTGAATCACATAGATTGTGGCGAGCCCCACAATAATGATGGATAAAAGCGCAGGAAGATGAATCTTCAGCGCATCCGGCACCCGCTTCTTTACTTCGCGCTCAACTACGGCAATCAGCGCTCCGGCTGCCAGCGCCGCCAGCGTGCCGCCTCGCCCATTGGTAAACACAAGCCCCAGAATTCCCACTTCCATTCCGGCCAGGCTGCCCAAATTGGTGATAATGCCGCCGGCAATCAATCCCAGATAAGGATTGCCCCCCATTACCTTTGCCGCCGACATGGCCACCGCAATGTTCAGGTATGTAAAGAATGTACTTGCCAGAACATTCATCACAAACATAAACTGCGATGCATCCGGATTGAATAGCTCCACACCGCCTACATTGTAGATTACCGTCATGATCTTTACGACGCCGTACATCAAGCCGGCGCCGGCAAATACCGGAATCAGCGGCGTAAAGACCTGAGAAAAGAAACTGAAGACTCCTTTTGCAGATTTTTTGGTCATCATCGCTTCTCCCCGTACCTCGCTGTATTTTATCCCGTCCATCTCCCGGATTGCACGGCCGATGCTCTCCGCTATTCCCGGCCCCAGGATTATCTGCGGCTCCCTGTCGTTTCCCATAACGCGCAGAATGCCCTGCTCCTGTTCCAGCGCTTCCCTGTCTACCTTTTCTCCGTCTTTTACAACGATCCGTAGTCTCGTCATGCAGTTTTCAAAGGTTACTATGTTTTCCGCCCCTCCCAGCCCCTGCACAATCTTTTGGGCTAACTCCTTCTTCCCTTCACCCATAAAACTCCTCCATAAAATGAAACCCCACAGTATATAAGTTTTTCAATTTACTATATGTATGAAATATGATATGTATGAAATTCCTTCGACATGAGCCGCAGCATATTTTTCAGTCTTCGGTCTGTTTTTAATATTTCTGCCTTTATTGCCAAACTGGCCTGGTAAAAAAATAATATTCTGGCCGTTTTAAACTAAGCCATTTACTGTTATACTGTCCTCAATAGATATTCACCCCATACGACAGGAGGTATATACGAGATGAAAAGA
>CALWLM010000141.1 GCA_944381515.1 uncultured Lachnospiraceae bacterium
CTTGCCGCTTTTGAAAAGGGCTGGCTGCAGGTACAGGATATCAGTTCTCAGCTGACCTCATCCCTGGCGGTCTGCGCACTCCGGGAGGCAGCCGGAAGGCAGGCGGCAGCAGAGGGACCGGCGCAGGGGCAGGCCGTATCAGCGCAGGAAACCGCAGAAGGGCCTGCTTGCCGGGTGGTGTTGGATGTCTGCGCCGCTCCCGGAGGCAAGAGCATCTATCTGGCAGATGCGGCGGCGCGTCTCGGGCAGCCTGTGCGGGTGATATCGCGGGATCTGACTGCCGACAAGATACGCCAGATCGAGGAAAATAAAAGGCGGACCGGTTTTGAGAAGATGGAGCTTCAGGTGCGGGATGCCCGGGAACTGGCGGAGGAAGAGAGGGAAACGGCCGATGTGGTGATTGCGGATCTGCCCTGCTCCGGCCTGGGAATAATGGGACGCAAGAAAGACATCCGCTACCATGTAACGCCGGAGAGCCTTCACAGCCTCGCGGCGCTGCAGAGGGAAATTCTCCAGACGGTCTGGCAGTATGTAAAGCCGGGGGGATATCTGATCTACAGCACCTGTACGATTAATCCGGAGGAAAATGAAGAAAATGCCCGGTGGTTTGGCAGTCATTTTCCTTTTCAGCTGCGGGATGTCGGAGAATGGCTGCCTGCGGGGGCGCCGAAGACCGGGCGTTACTTGCAGCTCTTGCCGGGGGTGCACGACAGCGACGGCTTTTTCGCCGCAGTATTCAGGCGGACAGGAGGAACAGGCTGATGGATATTCGGTCACTGAACAAGGAGGAGCTTACGGCGGAGCTCCTTTCCATGGGAGAAAAGAAATTTCGGGCCGGCCAGATTTTTCGCTGGCTGCACCGGGATCTGGCAGACAGCTTTGCTGAGATGACGAATCTGTCTTTGGCCCTCCGGGAAAAGCTTTCGGAAAAGTTTTCGCTGGAGGTGCCGCAGGCTGTTCAGGTGCTGACCTCCCAGATTGACGGAACAAAGAAATTTCTCTTTGATCTTGCCGACGGCAATGTAATTGAGAGCGTATGGATGCGGTACCACCACGGCAACAGCGTCTGCATCTCGTCTCAGGTAGGCTGTCGGATGGGCTGCGCGTTCTGCGCTTCTACCCTGGACGGTCTGGTGAGAGGGCTGACTCCGGCGGAGATGCTGGGGCAGGTCTACCAGATTCAAAAGCTTACCGGGGAGAGGGTGGACAGCGTAGTGGTCATGGGCTCCGGCGAGCCCCTGGATAATTACGATTCCCTGGTTCGCTTCATTCGTCTGCTGACGGACCCGGAAGGACAGGATTTAAGCGGCCGGGCCATTACGGTGTCCACCTGCGGTCTGGTGCCTCAGATGTACCGGCTGGCCGACGAGGGACTGTCCATTACGCTGGCTCTGTCTCTGCATGCCAGCTGCGACGAGACACGGGTCAGGCTGATGCCGGTGGCAAAACGCTATAAGCTTGACGAAGTGCTTGCAGCCTGCGATAATTACTTTGAAAAAACGGGACGAAGAGTCAGTTATGAGTACAGTCTGGTCCACGGCGTCAACGACACTCTTGCCGAGGCGAAGGCTTTGGCCGGGCTTTTAGGCGGGCGCAACTGCCATGTCAATTTGATTCCCGTCAACCCGATTAAGGAAAGAAATTTTACCAGAGGACCCCGTGAGGAAACCCTGGCTTTCAAAAATATGCTTGAAAAATACGGAATAAATGCTACTATAAGAAGAGAAATGGGGCGCGACATAGACGGAGCCTGCGGTCAGCTTCGCAGAAGCTACATGGAAAAGGGCTCGGAGGAAAGGAGGCGGTAGCCATGCATGCCTGTGCGCTCACGGATATCGGCAGAAGGCGGGAGACGAATCAGGACGTGGTCTTCTGCAGCGAGAATCCATTGGGTAATCTGCCAAATCTGTTTGCAGTTGCCGACGGTATGGGAGGCCATAACGCCGGTGATTATGCGTCCAGAACGGCTGTGGAAATTTTGCTGGATCATGTAAAAAATACGGATAGCCATGATCCCAGCGTGATATTGCAGGAAAGTATAGAGGAGATGAATGATGTTATCTGGCATCGTTCCAAAGAACACGCGGATTACGCCGGTATGGGAACCACTCTGGTGGCGGCGGTGCTCGAGGGTAACACGCTGACCGTGGCCAACATCGGAGACAGCCGGCTTTACGTGGTGGGACGGGGACTGTATCAGGTGACCAGGGATCACTCTTTGGTGGAGGCGCTGGTGGACCAGGGTAAGCTTACGAGAGGCAGCGCTGAATATCGGGCCAAAAAGAATGTGATCACCCGCGCCATCGGCGTGGATGAGACGGTAGAGGCTGATTTTTTTGAAGTAGAGCTGGCCGAAGGAGAAGGAGTGCTTTTGTGCTCCGACGGCCTGACCAACATGATAACGGAAGAGGAGATATTTTCTATAATATCCCGGAGGCTGTCGCTTGA
Source organism: uncultured Lachnospiraceae bacterium (assembly GCA_944381515.1). Classification (GTDB taxonomy): domain Bacteria; phylum Bacillota; class Clostridia; order Lachnospirales; family Lachnospiraceae; genus RGIG7193. The sequence goes on from CALWLM010000141.1 coordinate 2,449, forward strand.
GGACAGGGCGGCGGCTTTGGTGGAGGCTGCCAATTTGTCCGGCGGCCGCGATAACATTGCAGTTATTTTGATAGAAAGATAGTAAGTGAGGTAAAAGTATGATCAGAATAGGAATGCTGTTGTCGGACCGCTATGAGATCCTGGAAAAGATAGGGTCCGGCGGCATGTCCGATGTCTACAAGGCCAAGGATCACAAGCTGAACCGACAGGTGGCCATCAAGGTGCTGAAGCAGGAGTACAGCACGGACAAAAATTTTGTCAGTAAGTTTTGGGCTGAGGCTCAGTCAGCTGCCTGCCTGATTCATCCCAACATTGTAAACGTCTACGATGTGGGAAACGATCAGGGGGTTTATTATATCGTTATGGAACTGGTGGAGGGCATTACCTTAAAGAAATATATCGAGAAAAAGGGAAAGCTTGAGATCCGCGAGTCCATCGGCATTGCCATGCAGGTATGCCAGGGCATTGAGGCGGCCCATGAGCAGAAGATTATCCATCGGGACATCAAGCCTCAGAATATTATCATATCTAAGGATGGCAAGGTAAAGGTCACCGATTTTGGCATTGCCCGCGCCGCATCCTCTCAGACCATCAGTTCCAATGCGATGGGTTCTGTCCATTATATTTCCCCTGAGCAGGCCAGAGGGGGCTACTGCGATGAACGCAGCGATATTTATTCTTTGGGTATTGTAATGTATGAGATGCTGACCGGGATGGTACCCTTTGAGGGCGAGTCCACGGTACAGGTGGCTCTGATGCATATCCAGAGCGAGATGGTGCCTCCCCGCAAATATGAGCCGATGATTCCGGTAAGCCTGGAAAAGATCATACTGAAATGTACGCAGAAGAAGCCGGAGGCCAGATATTCCAGTGTGGCAGCTCTGATTGCCGATCTGCGCCGGGCTCTTATGACGCCGGACGAGGATTTTGTGAAGATGACTCCTTTAGTCAGCAGCGACGATCCTACCCGTATCATGAGCGCGGAGGAAGTGGAGCAGATTAAGAGGGAAGTAGGAGGCAGCGGCACAGATGCCAATTCTTCCAGAGAGTCCTCCCGTATGGTGGATGAGGATGAAGAAGCCTACCTCATGGGCTATGAGGATGAGGATGAGGAGTATGACGAGGAATACGACGGCGAAGACGAAGAAAACGATGGTGATGAGGATGAGGAGGACGAGACCGATCCTAAGTTTGAAAAAATCATCACCTATGTGAGTATCGGCGTAGCCGTGCTTATAGTAATTCTGGCTGTCTTTATTGTGGGACGCGCCTTTGGTCTTTTTGGCGGCGGCTCCGATTCCGAGACGGAGACGGCCACAGTGGAAGAGTCTACCACAGACGGAACCATGACAATTATGCCCTCGGTGGTAGGACTGGATCTGGCCGACGCTATCGATGAGCTCACCGCGGCCGGTCTGGGCTATGAGATCGAGGAGTATGAGGACAGTGTTATTTATGAGGATAATCAGGTAACCTATCAGGAGTTTGAGGACGGAACCTCCGTTCCCCGCAATACCCGGGTCAAGCTGAGAGTCTGCGACAATTCCGGTTATGCGGAGGTGCCTGAGGGACTGGTAGGCTCCACCTATGAAGCGGCGCGGCGCGCTCTGCTTGGCGTGGGACTGACGCCCAACCGCGTGGAAGAGTACAGCGAGGATGTGGCAGAGGGAATTGTTATCTCTGTAGACCCCGAGGAAGGCGAGCGGATTTCCAAGGAGACCACGGTGAATGTAACCGTAAGCCTGGGGCCGGAGTCGGTGCCGGTGGATGTGCCTGCGGTGACGGGCAACAGCGAATCTACCGCCAGATCTGTGCTGGAGAGACTGGGCCTGAATGTACAGGTGGAATATGAGAACAGCAACACAGTGCCCCAGGGTGAAGTTATCCGTCAGGACCCCTCTTCGGGAACTACCCTGGAGGAAGGCTCCACAGTGACTATTTGGGTCAGCAGCGGTTCCAACCAGGTGGCTGTGCCGAATCTGCTGG
>CALWLM010000142.1 GCA_944381515.1 uncultured Lachnospiraceae bacterium
CGTTATAAAAATGCCCCATAAAGTATTCAATTTCTGCATTGATAAAATACCGCAGACAAAGGTCTGCATCATTACTCTTTGAGGTATTTCCATACATGCGGCTTCTATGCATAAAGGTGCCAAAGGCACGTCCTCATGCGGTTCCTGTTTTAACATAATGATGAGGCTCGTTACTGTTACAGCTGCAATTGCTGATAACCACAATTTCCAATTAAAAATGGAAATAAAATGAAATGGGTGAGAGTGAAAGCAAATGCCAATGATTATAGCTGGAATAATGGATATAACCACCATGCTCATCCTTTGCAGCCAGTATATTGCTTTCTTAATGCAGAAACTCTGCAGAAAAAGACTGCCCCCATAGCAAGCTCCACTTAACAAAAACCCCATTAAACAAGATAGATAATACCCCATTTTCTCTCCTAAAGCTTTTACTTTGTCGTTCTCTATTGCTTGGAAAAATCAGAGAAAATTTATTGTTCCGGCAGATCATTCATCTATATGCCAGATTTCTTTCAGGCGTTTGACCGTAAAATTCCACTTATCCGTCTGCGGACGGCATACTGTGTTCTGGTTGCCAAAGAAGCCGGTTTCTTTGACGGCCTGACTGGCCGGGACCGTTTTGCTCCAGCGGACCTTCACAATATATTCGGCCCTTTCCGGATCATCGGAGCTTTCCAGATAATTTCCTCGAAGCGGCAGCTCTTTAAGAGATTTTTCACTGCCGTTTACAAGAAAACGCACCTCGCTGGCCAGCGTGGAGGGCTCCTCCACCGTGCCCACGCCAACATACCCGGTGTGAGGAATATTGACCCAAACACGGTCGCCGGGCTTGAGCATTCGGAGGGTCTGGCTGTACCAGAGTCCGCCGCCGCCTGAGATGAAACCGTATTGTTCTGCGTCCTCCCACTGACGGGAGCCGGAACCAAAGGAGACGTAATACTCGCCGTTCCACTTTCCGGCCGAGGCGACAGGAGCAGGCGCTTCTTCGGCGTCCTCTGCAAACCAGGCGCGGCTGATAAAGCGTCTGCCCTCGTATGCAAACACGCGGAAGAACAGGATATTAATGTCTACCATATAGGTGCCGCGCAGATAGGTGATGATGCGTTCCGTGCTGCTGTCCATGGACGCCGCCACAATGACCATTTTGACATTTTGCTGATTGATGATCTCCTCGTCGAGAGAAATGCCGTATTTTTGGCGGAATGCTTCATCGAGACTTTCTTCTCTGTGTAAGTATGCCTTGGCGTATTCCAGGTAGAGATCGGCTACGATTGCGGGCGTGAATACAGAGACGGAGGAGGCGTAGTCGATTGCCTGGGCCGTAACCTCCCGTGGAGTCAGATCTTTCTTCAGCTCTACCACAATGAGATCGCCATCCTGATCCATGCAAAGCAGGTCGATGCGCTTGCCGGCCGGCGTAGCCACCTGGCGGCCGATAACCAGCCAGTTGGGATTCAGCAGTTCGATATGATCCTGGAGAAGCTCTTCCAATTCCTTTTCACCTGTCAGTTCCGCAGGCTGTAACGGCTGTTTGTCATCCAGAGACCAGACAATTTGAGAAAGCGCCATAAAAAATCCTCCTGTGTCAAACCTGTTATCTATCCTATATTAACGGGACAATAGCGTTTTAAGTATAACAGTTTTGCACGGCCTGCGCCAGTCCTGAAATAATCTCTGCCGGCATGAACCCGCCTGTATGGATATTATGAAAGCGGTGCTTGGCAATCCTGCTTGACAACCTAACGATCGTTAGATAAAATAAATCTAACAACTGTTAGGTTTTGGATACAATATGGAACTTGACGGGATCAGCAATAATTTGTGAAAATAAAAAAGAATGGGAAGGAGCGGGGAGAATATGGCCATTGGACGGACCAGGGAAAAAATACTGGATATTTCGCTGGAGCTGTTTGCCCAGAGGGGTTATTCGGCGGTATCAATCCGGGATATCTGCGGGCGGGTACCCATTAAAGAGAGCACTCTGTATTATTATTTCCAGAACAAGAGGGAGATTTTTCTGGTATTGCAGCAGCGTTTCGAGGAGAAAGCAGCCGCACTGATGCGGCGTATGGAGGAGGAAATAGCTGCGCCGCTGCAAGGAGGAGCCGGTTTTGGCGGAGGCGTCACACAGGCTTTTTTTGAAGAATATCTAATGGACCCGTTCTGTAATGCCTTCCTGCGGCTTTTGCGTATGGAACAGGGAGGCGACGAGACCCTCCGAGAGACTTACGACCAGTGGATGTTTGAAAGGCCCCTTACGTTTCAGAAAAAGGTGTTTTGGGCTCTGATGGAGCAGGGAATTTTGCAGCAGGCGGACGGCGATGTGCTGGCAGTGCAGTATTATGCTCCCATTTTTATGGGATTCGAGCGATATTTGTCGAGCGGAGAATTGACCGAGGAGAAAAAAGAGCGGTTTCGCCGGGAGGCCGGACGGCAGATTACCTGGTTTTTTCAGGAGAGGGGGCTGATATAAAATGGAAAGGACGTTGCCGAAAACGGTGGTTGTCACAGGCGGAAATCAGGGAATCGGCTATTATCTGGTGCGGCAGCTTCTGCGCCAGGGAAACAGAGTGGCTGTGTTTGATCGGGAGACGGATAAGCTGATGGATTTTCAGAAGGAATACGGAAAGGAATACGGAGATTGCTTTCTGGCCTGCGTTTGCGACGTACGGGATGAGGAGAAGATAAGGGAGTGCGTCAGAGAGACGGTCAAACGGTGGCAGACCATTGATATTGCCGTACATAATGCCTGCCGGTGTGAATATCTTCCTTTTGAGCAGACCAGCGATGATTTGTTTCAGAAGGTACTGGAGGTGAACCTGTACGGGGCAAGACACCTTGCTGAGGCGGTATTGCCATATATGAAACAGCAGAAATCTGGCAGACTTATTTTTACCAGTTCCGGAGTGGGCGTTACCGGTTTTGACGGCATCAGTCCCTACGCGGTCAGCAAGAGAGCCATTGAGTCCCTGGCAAAATGTCTGGAGCTGGAATATCGAAAATATGGAATCAGCGTTCATCTTTTCCATCCGCCGCTGACGCGGACAAGGTCGGCGGCCCCTCTTCCCGTACCGGCTGAATTTATGGCCGCGCCGGAAAAAGTGGGAGAGGGCCTGCCCGAAATATTGGATCTCGGAATTTTGTGATCTGCCATAGCCGGCTGCAGCAATTTCAGATGAAGCTATGCTATCTTTGGCCGCTGACAATGGGACGAATGATGTGCAGGATGACGGAGCGTGCGAAAAGGAATTTGTAAGTGAAATTGGTAAAAAGAAATTGGTAAAAGAATTTGTAAACAGCGTTTGTAAACATGACGTACTGCTGTCATGATTATTGTGATAGAATAATTACGAAAAGCGGCAGCCCTCATTGTTTCGGGCAAAGGAAAAGAGGAACAAGCGGATGAAAATAGATCGGATGATCGGGATTCTGGCGATCCTATTGCAGCAGGAGAAAGTGACGGCCCCATATCTGGCGGAGAGGTTTGAGGTATCCCGCCGTACGATCAGCCGGGATGTGGAGGAATTATGCCGGGCGGGAATACCTCTTCGCACAACGCAGGGGGCAAACGGCGGTATTTCCATTATGGAGGGATATAAAATTGACAGCACGCTGCTGACTTGCTCGGACATGCAGGCTATTCTGGAGGGACTTCGCAGTCTGGACAGCGTCAGCGGCACCAGCCGCTATGCCCAGCTGATGGAAAAATTGTCGGCCGGGGCGTCGTCCCTGGTAGCGGGCGGTCAGCATATGCTGATTGATTTGTCTGCCTGGAGCAAATCGGCTCTGGCTCCTAAGATCGAGCTTTTTCGTGAAGCGATTGAGAACGGAAATCTGGTGAGCTTTAAGTATTTTTCACCAAAGGGAGAATCGCTGCGGACGATTGAACCTTATGATTTGATTTTTCGCTGGGCAAACTGGTATATCTGGGGATATTGCCTGGAACGGAAGGATTACCGGCTGTTTAAACTGAATCGGATGACGGAGATGAAGGCGGGGAATTCCTTTGTAAAACGTCAGGCGCCTCTGCCGGATCTGTCCAATGAGAAAGTATTTCCTCCTGTTTGCCAGGTAAAGGCCCTGATTGCGCCGGAGTATCGCTGGCGGCTGGTGGAGGATTACGGGCCGGATTGCTTTGTAACGCAGGCGGATGGAAGGCTGCTGTTTACCTTTGATTTTACGGATGAAGACAGCATTTTGAGCTGGATTTTATCCTTCCGAGAAGGGGCGGAGCTTTTGGAGCCATCAAAACTGCGGAAGAAGATGGCGGAATTGGGAAAGAAGCTGTACGAGCGTTATGGATGATCCGGGAGATGCTTCGAGAGCTGTTCCGAGAGATGCTCCGGGAAATTTCCAGGAAAGCTTCCGAAAGAAAAGCAGGAGGAATGCAGGAGAAAATACAGGCGAAGTGCAGGAGGGAAAAGAATGGCTTCCAGTAAAGAGTTCGTGGAATACGCGGCAGAGCAGCTGCGGGAAGCAGGTACTATTACGTATCGCAGAATGTTTGGCGAATACGGATGGTACTGCGATGGGAAGTTTATGGGGGTGATCTGTGACGACCAGCTTTTCATGAAAATAACGCCGGAAGCGGAGCGATTCTTTCCCGATGTGCAAAAGGCGCCTCCCTACGAGGGAGCGAAGGATTATTTCCTGTTAGAAGAGATTGACGACCGGGAATTTCTTGCAGGGCTCGCCAGAGTAACCTGGGAAGCGCTGCCGGAGAAGAAAGAAGCAGCGGGAAGATATAGAAAAAAGAGAAAGATAAAGATAAAGGGAGAGCTGAAGGGAGGAAAGAAAGATGGCGTTTGATTACAAAAAAGAATATAAAGAATTTTATCTGCCGCCGAAGACGCCGCAGATCGTTGAAATTCCGGCTATGAATTTTCTGGCTGTCCGGGGACAGGGCGATCCCAACGAGGAGGGCGGCGCTTATAAGGCGTCTATTGGACTTTTGTATGGAGTGGCTTACACCATCAAAATGAGTAAAATGGGAGCTCATCGAATGGAAGGCTATTTTGACTATGTGGTTCCGCCGCTGGAAGGATTCTGGTGGCAGGAGGGCTGTAAAGGGGTTGATTATGCCCACAAGGAGAATTTCCAGTGGATTTCCCTGATCCGTCTGCCGGAGTTTGTCACGAGAGAAGAATTTGCCTGGGCTGTGCAGGAGGCGACAGTAAAGAAGGAAATGGATT
>CALWLM010000143.1 GCA_944381515.1 uncultured Lachnospiraceae bacterium
TCTCCTGCGGCATCGATGATCTGTTCAATGCTCTCCTGGGAGATCACCGGAGCGGCAGCGTCGGTGATGCCGCCCTCCTCCAGGGTAAGCCGGGCATAGGGACGTATATAGAAAGCGGCTCCGATGCAGGAACGCAGATCCGCCTCCGCTTCCTGGGTCCCGTCCAAAATGGAGAGGCAGGTGAGAAGGAGAAGGGATACCAGAAAGAAGATCAGGAAAAGCAGCAGACTTTTTCCCTTTCTGCGGGACAGGAAAAGAACCGCCCGCCTGTAAATATTCATAATAAAACACCGTCCTTTCGTTTCGATACCTTCATCATACGAAAGGACGGTTGGTTTTTGGCCTGGAAGAGATTTAGATTTGATTTTATTTTATAGAAAGGATTACGGGTCCGGCCGGATTTTAATGGTGAAGACTACGCCCTCAGCCGCATTTTGCAGCTGATAGGGGAGGCCGTGCAGCTCCAGAATGGTCTGCACCAGATACAGTCCCAGACCGCTGCCGCCGGTGGTTTTGCTGCGGGATTTTTCCACCCGGTAAAAGGGGGTGAACAGCTGGGGAAGGTCCTGTGCAGGAATCGCTGTCCGGGTATTGGTTACCGTAAGACAGGAGGCTGTGAGGCGGATAAAAACCTCCGCTCCTTTCGGAGAGTGGCGGATGGCGTTGCTTATAATGTTGTGCACAGCCTTTTCAAGGAGAGAAGCGTTGCCGGAGACTGCGACGTCTTCGGCAATCTCCCTGTGGACGGCAATACCCTTTTCCTTTGCCAGGGGAGACAAAAGCTCCGATACAGACAAAAGCAGATGGGAGAGACTGACCGGTTCCCTTTTTCCGGCCAGACCGTTCATCTCAAGCCTGGAGATTGCAAGAATCTCCCTGACCAGCCGTTCCATGTTTTCCACTTCCCGGAGGGTTTCGGGCAGAACTTTTGCTGTGTCCTTATAGCTGCCGATGCCCAGGATCATGCTCTCGATCTGTCCCTTCAGGATGGTAATGGGCGTCTTTAACTCATGGGAAGCCGCGGCAAAAAAATCCCGGCGCTGCCTGGCCAGTTCGGTGATATGCTCCATATCTTTTTGCAGCCTTTGATTGGCGGTTTCCAGCTCGTCCATGGCGATGGACAGACGTTCCGCCATGACGTTAAGGCTGTCCGCCAGTACGCCCAGCTCGTCGGTACGGTTTACCTGGCAGCGCCAGGTCATGTCGAGACGGGACATGCGCCGGGAAATACGGCTGATTTCCAGGACGGGACGCACCAGTACCCGGCTGCACAGGCAGGCGCACAGAGCGGAGATAAGCAGAATCAGAATAAGAAGCAGGGGCAATAGTTCCAGAAAGGCCATGGTCAGTTCGCTGCCTGCGGATACCGGGGCTGTAATGCTGAGGCAGGAGATGCCTTCCGCGCCGGCCAGCTGCACATCCGCCGCTGTGGTCATGGTTTCCCCCCGCGCTACGCTTTCCGGGTCCACGGAGCCAAAGGTCAGGTGGGATGCGCCGTCGCTTAGGGTGACCGCCGCATGATTGCTCTGGCAGAAGGCCTCGATTATCTCTTCGGCTTCTTCTCTGCCGGTCTGGGAGAGGGTTTCTAACAGCGTTTCAATCTGATCGCTGACCCGGTCGCTGGCCACAATGGTGTAGCTGCCCGGCAAAAAGATCATGACGATGCCGTAGATCAGGAGGCTGCACAAAACCAGAAGCCCCGCGATCCACAGAAAAACCTTTGCACTGAGACTGTTTTTAATTTTCCCTGCCAAATCTGTATCCCACCCCTCTGATGGTTTCAATTAAATCGGTATCAAGCTTGCGGCGAAGATTCATAATATGGATGTTGACGGTTTTTTCTTCCCCGATAAAGTCGTAGCCCCACACCAGGTTGAGCAGATTATCCCGTGTAAAAACCCGCCCTGGATGCTGCATGAACAGTTCCAGCAGCTTGTATTCCGTGTGGGTAAGAGAGACGGGCCTGCCCTTTGCCGTGACCAGGTAGCTGGTCTGGTTCAGCCGTATATCGCCGCAGGCCAGAATGCCTGTCCCTGCGCCCGGGCCTGACGCCGCCTCCGTATCCGTCTTTCTTGTCCGGCGCAGAACTGCTTCTGCCCGCATCCGCACCAGCTGGAGTGAAAAAGGCTTGGTGATATAGTCGTCTGCCTTTAGCTGAAAGGCTCGAACCTGCGCCTGTTCTTCATCCAGAGCCGTCAGTATGATAACCGGTATATCGGATTCCCGGCGGATCATCTCGCAGACTGTGTAGCCGTCGATTTTGGGCATCATGATGTCCAGAAGAACCAGGGAGATATCCTGCTTTTTCAGCTGAAGGAGGCCTTCCAGCCCATCGGCGGCGGTCTCCACTTCATATCCGGCATCCAAAAACAGCTCCTCCAGAATGGAGCGAATGGCGGCCTCGTCTTCTATAATTAATATTTTCTCGTTCAAAATAATCACCTCCAGGACAGTATAACATGGGATGATTTATTTTTGATTTAGAATCTGTATCAAAGTAATTGGACGGATATATTTTTTATGTTATCATACCTTTTGAACGCATGGATTCGCATTTATGTGTTTGCATTTATGTATTTGCAGACAGACGCAAAGGAAGGAAAGAGAAAGGAAAGGGACTTTTATGGCGGCGGATCAGGGCAGACGCTTTCGGCTTACTGTAAAAAAGGAGCTTGAAAGGCTGGAAAAACTGGAAAGACAGATGGAGCTGGCCGCTCTCCGGCAGACGGAGCCGGGCTGGAGGACGGCCTTGGAAGAGAAGGTGCCGCAAAAGGTGCGCGCGAATTTGCAGAAGGCATTCTGCAAGGCCTTTTCGGTGGTTTTCGAACAGGGAAGCGGCTGGATTGAGAAGACATATGACAAAGAAGAGCTGCAAAAGGATCACAAAATCCATAACTATGCCGTACAGATAAAAAGAAATAAAAAAGAACTGCGCCGGATGTATAAAAATGCCGGCGCGGCCGATCTGCGCAACATGGCCGTCACAACCGCCGAGGGCGCGGGGCTGGGGCTTTTGGGAATCGGCCTTCCGGATATTGTGATTTTCACCAGCATGCTGATCCGGGGAGCATATGAAACGGCTCTTCGCTATGGATTTGATTATGACAGCCCGCAGGAGCGCTTCCTGATTCTCAAGATGTTTGAGGCGGCCCTGTCGCGGGGAGAAGCGCGAAGAAGGGCCGGCCGGGCGGTGGATGGAATCTGCGCCGCCCATCCGACGCCGGAGACGGTCAGGACGCATATGCAGGCACAGATAGACCGCACGGCCCAGGCCTTTGCCATGGATATGCTTGTGCTCAAATTCATTCAGGGGCTGCCCCTTGTGGGAATTGTGGGCGGAGCAGCCAATCCGGTGTATTACCGGCGCGTCATGAAATATGTGCGTCTGAAATATCAGCAGAGGTATCTGAGAAAAATCCTGGAGGAGACGGCGGTGCGCAAGGAAGATCACCTGGCGGGGGCAGATGAACTGGCGGGGGCGGATGAAAGAATGTCTTCCAGCCGGTAATAATTCTGTTCTCGGCTCAAGATTCCCTCCGCCACCATATCGCGGCGGAGGGTGCAGAAATCATCGTGATAGTCGGCGAGGATAAGGTTTACCTCCCGCTCCGTGTAGCTTCGTCCGGGTTCAAAGGCCCGGGCGATTTCTTCAAGAACGATCCGTTCCTTTTTTTGCTGGGCCGGGATGGATTTGAGCCTGCCGTATTCAAAAAAGGCGTCGATTACACGCCGTCTGTACTCTGCTTCTCGCTGGGTCTGCAGCTGGGCCTCTCCGGAGGTCTCGCAGATAATATCGAGAATTCGCGTGTCAAAAATTTCCCTGCACAGACTGTACATGGTATAATACTGCGTCCGATAGGAGCGGACGGCCCCGGCGTCGGCCAGCTTTTTCAGATGAAAGGAGATGGTCGAGGGGGCAAGATCCAGCCGCTCGGCCAAACGTTCCACATACATGTCCTCGGCGGCGAGAGATTTCAAAATTTGCAGTCTTGATTTGTCAGCCAGACATTTAAACAGGCGCACAGCCTCCAATTCCGTCATAAAGAGCCCTCCCAGATTCTCATAAAGGCGCTGCGGATATCCGCGCAGGCCTCCAGCTTGATGTCCTCCAGGTATAGTTTGTACGTATCGTCATGGGCCATGGCCTTTTGCCGGGAGGCAAGCCAGCTCTGGGCGATCTGTTCGGTCCGGGTCAGAAAAAACTGCCGCAGCTGTTCTTCATCTCCCCGGCAGATTTTGATACCGGCAGAGAAGACGGCGTGAAAGGCCTCAAAAATATTGAAGCGCACCCGGACAAAAACCGCCTCATCCCGGCGCTCATCGGCTGCAAGGGCCTGCTCCCTGGACCGAAGTCCTTCCATTTCCCCGTCAAAATAAGAAAAAATTCGGGTCTGCCTGTCTTGGCACATGGGTTACACCTCATTTCTATAGATATATTGCCCACAGGGCATTTAACAGCTCTTACATTTCCCCGGCGGGCCTCCACTTAAAAGGACCGGCATTGACCAGATCCACATGCAGGGAAGAAGCGTTCTGACCGCCGAACATATTGTTGGCTCCGACTGCAATATGGAAGCTGCCGGCCATTTTTTCATCCAGAACCGTATAGCCGCACAGATCGGTTACGCCGGGATTCATGCCAAAGCCCAGCTCGCAGACAATGCGATCGCCGGGGGCGAGACTTTCAAAATACTGCCGCACGCTGTCATGATTGATTCCCGTAACGCGTCCGTTTTGAATTTGCAGGGTAACCTGAGAAAAAACGCCGGCTTCTTCGATAAAAAGACGGTCGAAGAAAATGCTTCCGTTTGTCCTTGCTTCATTGGGAGCGATGCAGACCTCTCCGCAGGGCCAGTCTCCATCGCCGGCGTCTATATGCCAGCCGCGCCCCTCCAGATCAAAAAAGAGACGGCAGCCATTGCCGGTTATTATGACGAGCTGCTTTTGCTGCTCCAGCCTTTCCTTAAGCTGAATACACGAGGCCAGGAGGCTGTCGTAGTCGATATCGTAAGCGCGATCCATCCGCTCCATATACGCGGCGGGAGAAAGGCCCGCTTCCGCGGCATTGGCCTTGGTGGGAATCCGTATCTGGGTAAAGCGTCCGGCTTTCATCAGCTGGGAGAACAGCCGGGCCATATAGCGGCGGTACAGCTCAAATTTGCCGGCGGCCAGCTCATATCCCAGCACGACAGGCTGGTAGGCAAAAACGTCCAAAACTGCATCAAACCGGGAAAATAAAGAGAAATAATTATCGTCAAAGCAGATATCGGCAGCATTCTCAAAGAGGTCCCGGTTCGCCAGGCGAGACTGCTGAAGCAGAACCGGAGAGGCGCCCAGAGCCGCCGCTGCTTTTACGAATTCCAAGGCGATCTGCCTGTCGGAATCCTCCCCCCAGAAGTGGATTAAAACCAGCTCATGAGCCTTGATGCCGCTGGCCTTTACGATCTTTGCAATATACTCCGGAATATAGGGCTTATCCATACTGTATACCTCCATAGAGCTTTGACTTGATTCGCTCATCCTTTAGATTAATTATACAATAATAAAAATAAAAAATCAAATCTAATTCTATAATTATCAAATTAAAATATAAAGGCTGCTTTGGAAAACGAGGCAGATGCAGATTTTTTTGCAGGCTTTTTCACATTTCAGAAACATTTCGCAATCAATTCGCAAACACCCGGGGCCTACAATAAAGCCAACAAGTGAGAGATCACAGATCAAAAAGAGATGGAGGATATAAAAAATGAAAAAGAAAGATTTTGTCACTCTGATTATGAGCACGGTAGGAGGCATCCTGTTTGCCCTGGGCATGTGCATGGCGCTGCTGCCGGAATGGGGCGCCATGAACCAGGGAATTGTTATCGGCGTGATCGGAATGGCGGTACTTCTTATTATGCTTCTGGTGCGTCGAAAGATGGACGGAAAGCCGGCTATTGTGTTTAACGGCAAAGCCATCGCCACCACGCTCCTTGGCGTAGTCGGGGCGATTATTTTGGGAATCGGCATGTGCATGACTATGGTATGGGGCATGATGGTACCCGGAATTATCGTTGGAATCGTGGGAATTGTAGCGCTTCTGTGCCTGATTCCCCTAATCAAGGGTTTGAAATAAAGGACACAAAATTCATTTATTCCCAATAATACAGGAGAAAAACATCCATGTCTGAATCGAAAATTGAAAAAAGTGTTGTAAACGGTTACAAGAAGATCGAAGACGGAGTGGTCGGCGGTTACAAAAAGATTGAGGAGGGCGTTGTCGGCGGCTATAAGAAAATCGAAGAGGGCGTTGTGGGAGGCTTTAACAAAGTAAGCGACAAATTTGTGGAGCAGTTCTTTGCCAGAGAAGGAGAGACGGTCGAGGAGGCCAAGAAACGCCTGGCAGAAAACGCGGAGGCTCACAGAGAAGAAGCGGCGCCGCAGCCTCATACGGGAAAGGAAAACGAAGAGTAAAAGCGAAGAATAAAAACGCAGAACCGATATGGCTGCTGCCGGGCCTGAACGCATGATTTTTGCGCTCAGGCCCATGTATTTTACTGTTTCCATTTGGTCAGAACTTCCGAAAACAAATAAAAACATAAAAACGCAAACAAAACATTAACATATCTGTGTTATAATCGTCAAAAAGCATGAGGAGGAAGGGTTCATGTTTAAGATATTGCTGGTGGAGGACGACCGTGAGCTCAATAAGACGGTCTGCGCCTATCTGAATCAGAACGGTTATGAGGCGGTGGGCTGCCTGGACGCAGGAGAGGCCTACGACGCCATGTACGGCGGCAGCCTTTTTGATTTGATTATTTCCGATATTATGATGCCAGGGGTGGATGGCTTTGAATTTGCCCGGTCGGTGCGGGAGCTGAACAAAGAGATACCGATCCTTTTTATGACGGCCCGGGATGACTTCGCCTCAAAGAGGCGGGGATTTAAAACGGGAATTGACGATTATATGGTAAAGCCGGTGGACTTAGACGAATTGCTGCTGCGGATTGAGGCGCTGCTCAGACGGGCGGGGATAGCGGCCAGCAAAAAGCTGACCGTCGGCAGCCTGACCCTGGATGCGGAGGAGCATACAGCCTATCTGGACGGTGAGGAGATATCCCTGACTGTCCGCGAGTTTAACCTGATCTACAAGCTTTTGTCCTATCCCAAGAAAACCTTTACCCGTTCCCAGCTGATGGACGAATTCTGGGACAGCGCCTCCACTTCGGGGCCCAGAACCGTGGACGTATATATGACGAAGCTTAGGGATAAGTTTTCCGGCTGCAGGGATTTTGAGATTGTGACAGTCCATGGGCTGGGTTATAAGGCGGTATTAAAATGAGCGAACAGGAGAAAAAAGAGAGGGGAAGACGGTGGCTTTTATCCCTGCGGCGTTATTTCATCTTCTTTTTGCTGATGGCCTTTGTAATCAGCTGCTGTATGATCCTGTTCCTCAATATGATGATGCGGACAACGGGGATTCTCCTGACCAAAGACTATGTGGAACAGGCGGCAAAGGTGACCTTCTTAAACGTGGTGCTTTTGAGTCTGCTGTGTACGATTATCGACAGTATCCGCAGAAAATTCACGGTGGAACGGCCGGTGCGAAAAATCGTAATGGCGGCGGAGAAGATCATGGCGGGAGATTTTTCTGTAAGAATCCCATTGAACAGCGGTTTTGACTACATGGGAGATTTTGCGGTTATCGCCGATTATTTTAATAAGATGGCCCAGGAGCTGTCCGGCACGGAGACGCTGCGGACGGATTTTATAGCCAATGTGTCTCATGAGCTGAAAACGCCGCTGGCCGTGATTCAAAACTACGGTACCATGCTCCAGCAGCCGGAGCTGCCGGAGGAGAAGCGCCTGGAATATGCCAGAGCCGTCACCGGCGCCGCCCGCCGGCTGGCCAATCTGATTACCAATATCCTGAAGCTTAACAAGCTGGAAAATCAGCAGATATATCCGGCTGTGGAGACCTATGATCTGGGAGAACAGCTCTGCGAATGTCTGCTTTCCTTTGAGGACGCCTGGGAGGAGAAAAATCTGGATATTGAGACGGATGTGGAGGAGGAAATCCTGGTGGATGCAGATGCCGAGCTCCTGTCTCTGGTCTGGAACAATCTTTTCTCCAACGCCGTCAAATTTACGGAACCGGGAGGGAAAATATCCCTGTCCCTGAAATCCGATGGAAAATATGCCGTTGTTCAGGTGGCGGACACCGGCTGCGGCATTGCGCCGGAAGTAGGCAGGCATATATTTGAAAAGTTTTATCAGGGAGATACTTCCCATGCTGCTCAGGGCAATGGTCTGGGGCTGGCGCTGGTAAAGCGGGTAATCGACATTGTCGGAGGAGATATTTCTGTCAGCAGCGAAGTGGGAAGGGGCAGTATATTTACCGTGAGACTCAGGAGAAAGCAAAATGAAAAGGCTTAAGGAGATTTTCTTTAAGCTCCTGTATCCAGGGGCGGCAGTGGTGATAATCAGCGTACCGGCAGCAGCGGCGCTGCTTATCTATACTTTTACGGTTGCAGGGGAAGACAGTCCAATCGCCTACGTGTCCTACGTTTTTTCCGCTTACGCCCTGGTTATTTTCTGCGCCGGAATTGTACCGGCCGTCAGAAAGTTTTGGAAATGGTTTCGCGGGATTGCTCTGGTGCGGCGATATTTGGAGGACGTTCCCTTCCGCATGAACGTAACCCTTTATCTGTCTCTGTGTATCAATCTGCTGTATTCGGGGATGAATGCTTTTTCGGGATTTCGCTACCATTCCGTCTGGTTTGCAACGCTGGCAGCCTACTATATGTTCCTGGCGGTAATGCGTTTTTTGCTGGTCCGCTACGCTCATAAAAATGGGTTTGGGAAAAACCGGACCGGAGAATGGAGACGCTACCGGCTGTGCGGAATCATCCTGGTAATGATGAACGCAACTCTGGCGGGAGTGGTAATCCTGGTGATGCATGAGGACGGGGGCTTTCACTATGCAGGCTCTCTGATTTATGCCATGGCCCTGTATGCTTTTTATACCACGATTATGGCGGTGGTCAATGTGGTGCGCTATCGCCGGTATTACAGTCCGGTGATGTCGGCGGCAAAGGTGATTAATCTGGCGGCGGCCCTGGTCTCCATGCTTTCACTGGAGACGGCTATGCTGACCCAGTTTAATAATGGAAATACGGCCCCCTGGTTTCGTCAGGTGATGATCGGTTCCACCGGAGGCGCTGCCTGCGTCATTGTGGTGGGAACCGGCCTGTATATGATTGTACACGCCACCAGGCAGCTAAAAGAAGAACGAAAGGATGGATAACAGATTATGGATAATTCAAAGGAGACATTTCATTATACCTATTCTGCCAAACAGCAGGAGGAGATTCGCAATATCCGAAGTAAATACTTGCCTAAAGAAGAGCAGGAGGACAAAATGGATAAGCTGCGCCGCTTAGATCAGAGCACTACCCGCAAGGGAACGGCGGTTTCCATTGCCGTGGGAGTAGCGGGCTGCCTGCTGTTAGGCATCGGCATGTGCTGCAGCATGGTATGGATGGAGCAATGGTTTATTCCCGGCATTATCATCGGACTGATCGGGATTGTCTGCGTGGCAGTGGCTTATCCCCTCTACAAGCGCATTACTGAAAAGGAAAGAGAGAGAATCGCACCTCAGATTCTGGAGCTGGCCAAAGAACTGTCGGATTCGGAGTAATCTATCATAAAGGCGCAGCAATCCGCCGAAATAAAAGCAAGCAAAAGCAAGAAAACAAGAAAATCAACAAACAAAAGCAATAAGCAAAGCAATGAAGATGCCTTTTACCACAAAGGCGGCATGACTCAGAAGGAAATCTGCCAGCGTACATTTCAGTCCAAACAGACAGTTAATCTGATTATCAAGAATCTTTTGGCTGAGAACTATGTAACTGTCACTGAGGCGCCGGAAAACAAACGTAACAAAATTGTTCGGATGACCGATGCCGGAAGGACTTACTGTGAAAAAGTTGTGCGTCACATTACCTGGGCGGAGGACACAGCCATGTCCATGTTCACGCCGGAGGAACAAAAGCAGCTGATCGACCTGTCCCGGACATTCACAAAGAATTTGACCATGCTGGTTAATCAGGAAATGAAGGATATATAAAAGACGGCGGACAGCACGCTGCACTTTGGTAAATGGCAGGAGGTTTTGGAGATGGAGTTTTATGAAGCGATCAAACGAATTTTAGAGGCGGGTAATTTGGCGCCTGCCTGGAACCACAACTGCAACTGGAGTTATATTGTTCTGAGAACGGAGGAAGAAAAGGAATACGCTTTTGAATATGCGAAGAAGATTGCCGATAAGTTCGATGCAGAAAAATATCTGAATGCGCCGCGGCCGTACCCAACGACACTCGCTCAGAAAATGTACGGGTATGCAATGCCCAGACAGTATACGATGCTCAAAAACGCCCCCTAAGAAGGGATGGGTTGCTCCATGCGGATACCGCTCAATGAAGAACATGACATCGTAAAAGCGAAATTGAAGGTGCCGCCGACCTATATGATTCCGGTTTTTATCGGAATCGGCTACGCTGATCCAAACGAAATAGTATTGGAACAAAATGTTGCTGATCTCGATAAGCAGCTGCATTATGGCAGATGGAAATAAACAGATATTCGAGGAATACTGCAATGGAACCGATCATTCGAGAAATAGACGTCAAAAGTGTGCTCACCAAATCCAATCTGCCGGGGAGCGACTATTCCGTGAATCCCTATGTGGGATGTACCCATGCCTGCCGGTACTGCTACGCCTCGTTTATGAAGCGCTTTACGGGCCACTCGGAACCCTGGGGGGCATTTTTAGATGTCAAACATTGGCCGGAGATACGCCGCCCGGAGCGCTATGCCGGAAAGGAACTGTTTATCGGCTCAGTCACCGATCCTTATTTGCCCCAGGAAGAAACGTTCGGGCGCACCCGCGCGCTGCTTGAGCAGCTTAAGGGCGGCGGAGTTAGGCTCAGTATCGCCACCAAAAGCGACCTGGTGCTGCGGGATCTGGACTTAATCAAAAATTTGATGCTCCGCCTGTCATTGTGAACTATTTTTATCATGAGCAGATCAAAAAGTCTGCAAGGAAAGGCGGCGGCAGCCATGCCTGAATTACCGGCCGGTTTTTCACCGGGTGTGATTGCCGGGACGTCGAAAATAAATCAAAAAATTTAATGTAACTATTGACATTACAACTAGCAAGTGGTATATTCTATATTGTAATAAATAATATTACAATAAAAAATAATTTTTCAGGAGGTATCACAATGAAGATCGCAGTTGTTTGTGCCAATGGTAAAGCAGGAAGACTTATCGTAAAAGAAGCGGCAGACAGAGGATTGGATGTTACCGCCGTAGTGCGGGGAGAGAACCGGACCCAGGCGCGGCAGGTTTTACAGAAAGATCTGTATGATCTGACGGCAGAGGTTCTGAAAGACTTTGATGTGGTTGTCGATGCCTTTGGCGCATGGACGGAGGAATCCCTTCCCGGGCACAGCACTTCCCTTGCGCATCTGTGCGATATTCTGTCCGGTACGCAGACCCGTCTGCTGGTAGTCGGCGGGGCCGGAAGTCTCTATGTGAATCCGGAGCATACCGTCTGTGTGGCGGACGGCCCGGATTTTCCTGACGCTTTCAAGCCGCTGGCAGCGGCTATGGCCGAGGCGCTCTCTCAGCTGCGGAAGCGTAAGGATGTGAGATGGACCTATATCAGCCCTGCTGGTGATTTTCAGGCGGAGGGAGCCAGAACCGGCCGTTATATTCTGGGAGGAGAGGAACTCACGCTCAATTCCCGCGGTGAAAGCGTAATCAGCTATGCAGATTATGCCATCGCCATGATCGATGAGGCGGTGAAGGGCGATCATATTCAGGAGAGAATCAGCGTGGTAAGAGAATAATTCTATTTTTCAAATGCGAACAGATTTAACAAAAGACAGAACTGCCGGTTCGACGGTTCTGTCTTTTCAACTTCGGAGATATTGCAATAGGCGCCGTCAAAAAGAATCATGATTATATAACGACTGTTCTGCTGTAAACGACTGCTGGGCTATTACCGGTATCTGATTTTTGGAAAAATCAATAAAGGCGGAAGCGACAGGAGAGAAGACCTGGGCTTTCTTCCATACCAGCACCGTGCCTCCTTTCAGCTCCGGGCAGAGGTGAACGAAACGGAGTCCCTCATAGGAACAGCCCAGATTCAGGGTGAGGATGCAGCTGCCGCTGTCACGGGCCAAAAAGGCCAGATTGTACAATAGATTGCCGCTGGCAATGATGCGCAATGACTCGGCGTAGGAACCAAACCAGTTGAAGAGCTCATTGCGCACCGTTTCCCGCGCCGGCATAATTAACGGGACGTCGGCCAGATCCTCCGGAGTGACGCAGTCTTTTTGAGCCAGCGGAGAGTCGGTCCTTACCAGAATCCCCCACTGCTCCTGAACCGGTGTGCGGATAAAGCTGTACTTGGAGATATCCACCGGCTCCTGCAAAAGGCCGATATCCAAAAGTCCTCTTTCAATGCGTTCCTTGATATTGTCGGAATTGCCGCTGTAGATTGTAAAGGTCACCAGAGGATTTTCCTTCTGAAAAAGTGTAATCAGCTGCGTGAGAACGCGGGAGCTTTGAAGCTCCCCGCTTCCTATGGCGATTGTTCCGGCCAGCTGTTCCTGCCTGTGCTGAAAATCATCCATTGTTTTATCGGCCAGGGAGACGATCTCCTCAGCCCGGCGGCGCAGAAGCATTCCGTCCTCCGTGAGAATAATGTTATGCTTGCCCCGGTGAAAAAGCGTGACGCCCAATTCTTCCTCCAGCTGCATCAGCTGTCTGGAGAGAGTGGGCTGTGTTAAATGCAGCAGATTGGCTGCTTTTGTAATATTTTCTTCGCGGGCCACCATTAAAAAATATCTCAAAACACGGATTTCCATGGTTCGATTCCTCCTCTTTCAAAAGATTACCATAAGGCGGGAGTTAAATCAATACGGACGGCTCCTGGCGGTTTGCTCCTGGCGTTTTTTCGGAACGATTCATTGCGGTTTGTAAAAATACTTCGGATTAAATCCCTTTACCTGGATTGTCTTCATCATTGTCTTGAAAACTTCCGGATCAAAATCATGATCCATACAAAAGACTTCATAATCTACGCCCAGATAGGAGAGAAAAAGACCGGTTTCCATATCCTTTTGAGCGGCAGGACGAATCTATCGCCAAAAAGAAGAGGTATGCAAGGCTTTCATAGGT
>CALWLM010000144.1 GCA_944381515.1 uncultured Lachnospiraceae bacterium
ACACGACGGCGGAGCAGGAGACGGTGCTGCAGATTTTTGCACGGGACAAACACCGCAGGCTTTCCCGCTTTTTCTATCAGACCGAATTCTTGGGCTGCGGCTTTGCCCGGCGCAGGAAGGGCTCGGACCTGGCAGGCGGCAGGGACAGAAACCGCGTTCGGGAGATATGGACTTATCGATGGTCCGCAGGGTGTACGGCTGCTCTGATCGATGCCTCCGTGTACGGAGCGACGGTGGAGGAGGCGGCCCGAGCCTGCCTGTATCGCCGCTTTGGGGCCAGCGCCGGCTGCAAAGAGGCGGCAGAGCTTTTGGTAAAGGGATTTCTGATGGGACTGACCGATGAGCAGGATAGTCTGGGCGCGCATCTGGCCGCCGTTTTGGCCCAGGACGGAGATTTCTTTTCCCTGGCCGGAGGCTTTTCCCAGCTGGTGACGCTCAGCGAGCTGCAGGATCTTTACCGGGTCCGCGACAAGATGGACCTGGAGAAAATGATTCGCATCTGTTTTGAGAAGCTGCTGCAGCTTCTGCCTTTCATGGGACAGACGGGGGAGGATAAGCAGCAGGAATGTATGGAGTGTCTGCGCAGTCTCTATCAGGCCACGGGAAAGCGAGCCTGCGCAGAGCTTAGGGAGACGCTGGCCCAGGCTTTGGAACGGATGCTTGAACGGCGGCCTGTAAATCCGGCTGTGGAGGGAGCGGCCCTGGGCCTTCTCTATGGCTGCGACGGACGTGTAGCCGGCAGAATCTGTGATACGGCCCGGGGTTATGTCCAGGGAACGAAGGAGATGCGGACCCGGAGCGCGGCCTTTCTCAGAGGTTTGTTCTTTACCGCCCGTGATTTTGTATTTGCCGGAGACGGTTTCGTGCGTCTGATCGACGAGCTGCTGGGCCGTCTGCCGGTGGAGGAATTTATGGGGCTTTTGCCGGAATTGCGGCTGGCCTTCGGCTATTTTACTCCTATGGAGACAGACAGAATTGCCGGTCAGGCGGCAGCCCTTCACGGAAAATCCGCAGGCGAGCTGATCCATGGGCGGATGGTTAGTCCGGAGGAATATGCCTATGGGGAGAGGCTGGACGAATATATACGGCGGCGGATGGAGGAGGAGACATGAGCGATACGCAGATATTAAATCGCTGGAGGCTGATTCTGGGACGGCAGGCGCGAAATCAGCTGCCTTTTGGCGAGGGGGAAGTCCTGGAAAACGGGATTTCCTGCTTTGATCTGGAGGATGCGCTGGATTTCCTCTATTCCAGAGAGTATGGGGAGGATGTGCGCCGGGAAGGCGGGACCCAGGCCAGCCGTCTGACGGCCGCCACCTGGATTACCAGGATTCGCCGCCTGTTTCCCAAGGAAACGGTGGAAATCTTGGAGAGACATGCCCTGGAGCGCTATCAGCTGACGGAGCTTTTGACGGATCAGGAGGTGCTGGAAAAGCTGGAGCCCAACCGGGAGCTTTTAAAAACCATCCTGCAGCTGAAGCATCTGATGAAAGGCGAGGTGCTGGATACCGCCCGCCGCATTGTGAGAAAGGTGGCGGAGGAGATTGCCCGTCAGCTTGAGCAGGATATGCGCCGTTCTCTGCTGGGCAGCCTGGACCGAAACAGCGAAAGCCCCGTAAAATCTATCCGCAACCTGGACATCCGAAAGACCATTCGCCGGAATCTCAGGCATTATGACCGGGAGAAGGGGAGGCTGATGCTGGAACGGGTCTATTTCAGCAGCCGTACCCGCAGGTATAACCGGTGGCGGGTAGTGATTGCCGTGGACGAGAGCGGTTCCATGCTGGACAGCGTAATTCACAGTGCGGTGATGGCCGGGATTTTTGCCAGACTGCCCATGCTGGATACAAGGCTGGTAATCTTTGATACCCAGGTGGTGGATTTAAGCGCCGATCTTTCGGACCCGGTGGCGACTCTGATGAGCATTCAGCTGGGCGGCGGGACCAATATCGGCGGAGCCTTGGCCTATTGCGAGACGCTGATTCAGGAGCCGCACCGGACCATGGTGATTCTGGTGTCCGATCTGTGCGAGGGAGGGAGTATCTCAGGGCTGCTTTCAGTCAGCCGGGGAATCATTGAAAGCGGCGCCAGACTGATTTGCCTGACGGCTCTGGATCATGAGGCCAATCCGGTCTATGACAGGCGTACGGCCGGGCAGCTGGCGGCTCTGGGAGCCTATGTGGGCGCGATGACGCCGGAAGCTTTGGGAGATTTTATGGGAAAGGTAATGAGCTGAGTCGTATGGAAGAACTAAAAAGGCTGATTTTGCAGGCCGATGACGAATACCTGAGCGGCCTGTCCAATAAGGGGACGGTCAAGCGGGCGGTCAAGGATCTGGAGGAGGAAGAGCCGGAGGTGGTCTGGAAGGACGGGGAGGCGGAGGTCGCCTTTAAAGGAGCGGCCTGCCGGATACGGGTTCCTCTGGGAGAGAGCAGCTGCAGCTGTCCTTCCCGCAGCATCTGCCGCCATCGGATTGCGGCAATATTGTATCTGCGCCGGGCGCTTGCCGGACAGCAGGAGTCCGGTGAAACGCCCCAGGAGGATAAGACAGGACAGACGGAGGGCAGGGCAGAGAATAGGGCAGAGGACAAGGCAAAGGATAAGGTAAAGGGTAAGGCCGAGAATACGGCGGAGGGGGAGGAACTGAGAGAGGCTCTTAAAGAAGAGCTTTTGGCTGTTCCCCTTGAGCGGCTGACAAGAGCCTGCGGAGTTCGGGCCTACCGGGCCTTTGTTACTCAGCTGGAGGCGGGCCGGCAGCCCGTTATGGAGCAGGGCAGCACGATCACCGTCCGCTTCCCCTGGGACGATACGGTGGTGAAGCTTTTGCATCCGTTGGAATATTCTGCTTGCAGCTGCCACAGCCGGGGACTGTGCGCCCACAAGGCTCAGGCAATTCTTGCTTTTCAGCTGGAAACAGGCGCAGTTACCTGGGAAAAGCTGCGGGCCGGAACGGAGAAGGAGTCGGAGTGGGATTTTGAGGCCCTTTGCGGAGCTGCCCGCACAATAAAAGAGGAGATCGGGCTGCAGCTGAAAACGGGTCTGTCCCGATTGTCGCCGGATGCGGGGGAGACCATGGAGCGACTGGCAGTCATCAGCCATGGAGCGGGTCTGGCTGATTTTGAAACGGCTTTTCGCAGCGCAGCCTCCGAGTATGACCAATATTTTGGCAGGCGGGCGGCCTTTCGGGAGGAGAGACTGATGAGACGGCTTCTGTCTCTCTACCGCCTGGCCTGCCGGCTGGAGCAGACAAAGGAAGCGGATGAAGTGAGCGCCCTGGCCGGCGTGTTCCGGGAGGAGTATCTGCCGGCGCCGCGGCTGCATCTGACTGCTGTGGGCCTGCGGCATTTTCACAGCAAGTCGGGTTATGAGGGAGACCGGTATTATTTTCTGGAGACAGAGCAAAAGCGGTGGTATACCTGGACCGACGCCCGGCCGACTTATTACGAGGCAGTTCGCCGCAGACCTGCGCAAAGCGCGCAAAACAGCCAGGCTCCCTGGGGATTAAACTGCAGCCGGGAGAAGATGATGGAGCTGGAATTTTATCTGATTCAGGCCAGGGCGACCCAGGAAGGCCGTCTGTCCGTCAGCCGGGACACCGGAAGCGAGATCGTGGGAAAGCGTGATCTGGAGCGGGAGGAGATCCGGCATATGATTGTCCGGGATTACAGAAGGCTTCTTAACGAGGAGCTTCTGGCGCAGGAGGAGCCGCTGGCGCTGGTGGAGGCGGTATCCTGCGGGGAGGCGGGCTTTGATTCGGTGCGGCAGCGCCTGTGCATGGAGCTTCGGGATCGGGGCGGCCGCAGACTGCAGGTGTCGGTGACCTATTCAAAGGAGGAAAGGCTGACAATTCAGGCGCTGGAGCGGCTGGGCAGACAGCGGCAGGAAAAAGGCGAAGGAAATCAAAAAGGCGGACCTCTTTTGTTCTTTGGCATTCCTTTTGTGGAGGAAGGGCAGCTGTGCCTGTATCCCATTGAGATCTTTCGGCTGCCGGAAACGGAGAAGGAGGAAGCCGGAAGCCTTGCTGCGGACGGTACCGGCAGGGCCGGCGGCTGCGCAAAGGAGTCAGAGCCGTTTGTCTCCAGAGAGGCGGTCAGGGCCCTGGAAGAACTTTTGCAGAGGATCCGGCGGGCTCTGGCGGATCTGTTTCAAAGCGGCCTTTATTCCGTGCAGGAGGGAACCAGCCGGGAGCTGCTGCAGCTGGAAAAGGAGAGCGAAGAGATGGGACTGCACCGGGCGGGGGAGGAGCTTGCCCGGCTAAACGGCCAGCTGGATGCCGGGCGTCACCAGGTTCAGACCGATATGGAGCCGGTCATATTGTCCTGGGACCGCCTGATGCAGTATGTGGAAATCGGCCTTCGCAGAACGGCCCTGGATCAGGCTATGGCGTCAATGAACGAAAGCTGTAATGGGTCTGTACCGGCATTGGTGCAGTAATTCCGTCAGACATTTTTTCTACTGAAAAACTTATTATATCAAAGAAGAAGGATATGGGGAGGACAGAACAATGAATCTGAGCGAAGAGAGAAACTATCAGAAACTGGCGGACACGCTGGATGAGCTGGGGCTTTCCGAAGCCAACCGGCAGCTGGCGGAGGAATATTTTGATCCGGCAGCAGAGGAACGGCCGGAGCTTCTGCAAAAAGTGACGCGGCAGGATTTTTCCGCCCTGCCCAAAGAGAAGCAGGCCAAGAGCATCGGCTATGTGGAGCATCTGAAAAAACGGGCAAGAACGGAGGATTTGGCCCGTTACGTCCGTTTTGCTGCTGCGGCAGGCGGCTCCACCGCCTCCTATCTGCTGACGGAGTACAGCTGGAATATGAAAGATATCCGGGAATATCTGACTCCGGAACAGGCGGCGGCGATTCAGGCCGAGACCCTGGTCTGGAACCGGTATGCCCTGTCCTGGAACGGCATCCGGGAGCTTACCGATGCGGCCAGGAGGGATCGCTGGACGATCCGCCGGGCCATGGATCTGTGCTGCAATCGCTACGACAATGCCAAGGTGCTGCTGGCGGCCGTTTATCTTCATGACAAAAAGGTGATCCGGGAGGGGAAAAATCCGCTGGAAAAAGTGTTTGGAGGAGGTGTATTCGGCAAGTCCTCCGACGGCGATTCGGTGGTCCGATTTCTGGTGGACAATCTGGCGGACAGTCTGCCGGGGATGTTTGAGCCCTCAAATCTGAGCGAGGAGGAGAAGAGCGCGCTGCGGGCTTATGTAAAGAGGGGGGAGCCCTATGGAATCTTCCCCGAAGAGCTTGCCCGGATGATGCAGGGCAGAAACGCCGCCCCGTATCTGCTGACGCTTCTTGCAGGCAGCGCCTTTCTGGCCCAGAGTCATTCGCCGGCCTTTCTGTCATTTTTGCAGGTGGCGGCGGCGCTGGACGGTCCCGGTACGTTAAACGCCTGCCGGAGCATGTCGGAAAACGAGTGGTTTCAGGGGCATCTGCCTCTTTTGGAACGTATCCTGCCGATCGGACCGGATGTATTCGTCCGCTGGTATTTGAGCGGGCAGATTGCCGGCGGACTGAAACGGATGGCCAGGAAATATCCGGAGTCCATCAAGACGCAGGCAGAGAGCGCTTCATCGGAGGAGTACGTCTTTTTGATGAAGCAGGTGGAGGCGGCTGATCCGGCTCTGTATAATCAGATGAAGGCAGACTACTCGGGCAGCTATCAGATGAAGGTGGCGGAGGAGCTCACCAATGACATGAAAAATGGACGGGCGGAGGCGAAGCGGTATCTTCTTGGCGAAGCGTCTCTGGATGAGCTGTATCCATATGTATATTCCTGGAGGGGCGAGTACGGATATTATATGAGAAATTCTCAGCAAATCCAGTCCATGGAGGGAGACGGCGGACGGCTGTACCGCCGGGCCATCGTTCTGGAAGCCCTGAAAGCGCGGGGCGGGTTTTTCGTATACAGCTATCTCCCGCATGGAAAAAAGGTATCGCAGGAAGAGATGGAGAACAGGACGGAGGAGCTGGTCAGCCTTCTGGAGCAGGAGCAGGTTCCGATTCAATATCAGGCGGATGCGCTGGAGGGAATTTATTCCGGCTATTACTTCGAGGGGGATCAAAATCTCTTTATGGATGCCGCCGTAAAGTCTCTGTCCCGCCGTTTGGATACGCGCCGGGAGGAATTTTATACGGCTCTGGAACACAGCACGGCTATCGGGCGAATGATCTGTCTGCGGGTACTGGACGAGGATGCCCGGACAGAGAAAGAGCGCATTCTGGCAGCGGCTCAGGACAGTTCCAAGCAGGTACGGGAGACGGCGGCTCTGATCTGCGCCGGACATCGGGAGTGGGAGACAGAGATTCGCGCGCTTTTGCAGTCCAAAAAGAGTCAGGATCGGGAGCTGGCGATCCGCGTCATGGTCAAATGGGGAGCGGAGCCTTACCGGGAGGAATTAACAAAGGCTTTGGAAACGGAGAAGAGCAAGAAGTTAAAGGAGCTTTTGCGGGAGTCTCTGGGGGTGGCCGCCAGTGAAGAGGAGGCCGCAGCCGGGGGGCAGACGCCGCAGGAGCTGGCGGCCCAGGTGTTAAAGGGCGGTAAGAAGAGAAAGGTGGCCTGGGCCTGTGAGACGTCTCTGGGCCAGGTACACAAAAAAGATGGGAGCCTGGCGGACGACGAATATTTGCAGGCTGTGCTGGTGGCCTATGCGGATATGACCATTCCGGGGGTGAGCCCGGAGGCGAAGCAGCTGGCCGCCCAGCTTGATGAAAAGGAGCTGGCCCGGTATGTGGCCGCGCTGTTTGACCGGTGGCTGGAGTCGGGAGCGGAGGCCAAGAAAAAGTGGGTGCTCTATGCGGCTTCGATCCACGGAGGAGAAGACATTGTGCCGGCATTCCGCCGTCAGATCGAGGCCTGGCCTCAGAATGCCAGAGGAGCCATGGCTGCCGAGGCGGTAAAGGCCCTGGCCTTAAACGGCAGTTCGGAGGCGCTGCTTACCGTAGATCAGATTTCCCGGAAATTCAAATTCCGTCAGGTAAAGGCGGCGGCGTCTCAGGCTCTGGAGTATGCGGCTGCAGCCCTGGGAATCAGCCGGGAGGAGCTGGAGGATCGTATCGTACCTTCGCTGGGCTTCGATGAGAGGATGGAGAGGCGATTCGACTATGGAACGAGGAAGTTTTGCGTCTATCTGACGCCGGCTCTGGAGCTGGAGGTATTGGACGAGGAGGGAAAGCGGCTGAAAAATATGCCCGCCCCTGGAAAAAGGGACGACGAGGCCAAGGCGGCCGAGAGCTACAGTCAGTTTAAGCAGCTGAAAAAACAGCTGAAAACCGTGGCAGCCAATCAGAAGCTGCGGCTTTCCCAGGCGCTGACGGCGGAACGGCTCTGGAATACGCAGCAGTGGAAGGACCTGTTTGTCAAGAATCCGGTGATGCATCAGTTCGCCATCGGCCTGATCTGGGGAATTTATGAAAAGGGAAGTCTTAAGGCGACCTTCCGATACATGGAAGACGGCAGCTTCAATACTGTTGACGAGGAGGAATTCCAGCTGCCAGAGGATGGAATGGTGGGACTGGTCCATCCGGTGGAACTGACCTCGCAGGAGTTGGCTGCCTGGAAGGAACAGCTCTCCGACTATGAAGTGACGCAGCCCATTGAGCAGCTGGACCGTCCGGTCTACCGGGTGAGCGAGGAAGAGAAGGGAGCCGGTGAACTTACCCGCTTTGGCGGCAAGGTATTAAACGGCCTGTCTCTGTCCGGCAAGCTGCAGGGCATGGGATGGTATCGGGGCTCGGTTCAGGATGCCGGCGTCTATTATACCTTCTATCGGGAGGACGGGCCTGTGGGAGCAGAGCTTGAATTCTCCGGCTGTTACGTGGGAGATGAAAATGAAGAAGTGACGGTGTATGGAGCAGCCTTTTACAAGGCCGGAACCGTGGAGCGTGGCAGCTATGTCTACGATACGATCAAGAAGGAGAACCGCTACTGCCTGGATCAGGTGAGCTACAGGTATTTCAGCGAGATTGTGCTGCAGCTGACCCGGGCGACGGCTTCCAGCGAGGAGCAGCTGCCCTACCCGGCGTGCCGGCAGTAAAGGAGGTCTTTAGTTCCGTATCCTTCCGTCTGTGGAAATCACGGCAACCTGGCAGGGGATGGACTTGCCGCTGGCTTTGAGGGCGCGGCGGACAGCGTTTTCCAGTCCGCCGCAGCAGGGCACCTCCATGCGGACGACGGTAACGCTCTTAATGTTATTGCCGGCAATAATCTGCGTCAGCTTGTCGGTATAGTCGCCTTCATCCAGCTTGGGACAGCCAATAAGGGTGATGCGGTCCCGGATAAAATCCTGATGGAAATTGCCGTAGGCATAGGCGGTGCAGTCGGCTGCGATAAGGAGATTGGCGTTCTCGTAGTAGGGCGCTTTTAAAGGAAGCAGTTTGATCTGCACCGGCCACTGAGACAGCCGGCCTGCCGTCGGGCCGGGGCAATCGCAGGCAAGAGGCGCGAGGGGCGAAGCAGGGCGGATATTTTGCTGCCTGGATGCCAGGACGGCGGCCTCATTGTAAGCGGGCGCTTCCCTCTCCTCAAAGGAGATGGCGCCTGCCGGACAGGCGGGCAGGCAGTCGCCCAGGCCGTCGCAGTAGTCCTCACGGGTGAGCCGGGCTTTGCCGTTTATCATCTCGATAGCTCCCTCGTGGCAGGCTGCAGCGCAGGCTCCGCAGCCGTTACATTTCTCTTCGTCAATTTTTATGATTTTTCGAATCATGGAAGTTCCTCCCAATGGATTATTTTTTGACTTACCAGGTTATTATAGGGAAATAAAGGGGAATTTTCTGTTGCTTTTACAACGAAGATGCGGCTGTCAATGGAAAACATTCGGATGAAAGGAGGGATTGGGATGGAAGGAAGGCCTGGGAACGAAGGGTGTGCGCCAAGAAAGGAATGCCTCTGGGCGCAGGAATATATTCCGGTTTTGGAGAGAACGAAGCTGTTTGCCGGAGTGGACAAAAAAGAAATAGGCGTCCTGCTTTCCTGCCTGCAGGCCAGGCGGAAACAGTATGTAAAGGGAGAATATGTGCTGCGTCAGGGAGAACAGATCCATCAGATTCTGCTTTTGGCAAAGGGGAGTCTGCTGATCCAGCAGGATGATTATTGGGGAAATCGAAGCATCGTGAGCCGGATCGGAGAGGGCGAAATCTTTGCGGAGGCCTATGCGGCTTCCGGCGGCGAGACGCTGCCCCATGATGTGGCTGCGGTGGAGGAAAGCACGGTCCTTTTTTTGGATTTAAACAGAATTTTTGCAGTATGCCTGCCGGCCTGCCGTTTTCACAGACTGGTGCTGGAGAATCTTTTCTTTGCCATATCGGAGAAGAACAGAGGGCTGGTACAGAAGCTGGGATATTTGTCGAGACGCTCTATTCGGGAAAAACTTCTCGCCTATCTGTCTTGGGAGGCGGGAAAGAAGGGCGGCCCATCCTTTTCCATTCCCTTTAACCGACAGCAGCTGGCGGATTATCTGGCGGTGGATCGCAGCGCCATGTCCAGGGAGCTGTGCCGGATGCGGGATGAAGGGCTGATTCGTTTTGAGAGAAATCGCTTTACGCTGCTGCAGTCGGCAGACAACTTTTCGTCCGGATGGTGACTATGTCACATAACAGGCATTCGGGCGGTATTATTGCCGGAAACGGCCTTGACACAGAGGATAATCTCCTGTAGAATCGGAGATGAAACAGAAATAATAATCATTACTGATTTTGAAGATTTAGAGAGGTGATTCTATGTTAAAAGGAAAAGTGGCAGTGGTAACCGGCGGCACCAGAGGAATCGGTCTGGCGATTGTGAAAAAATTTCTGGACAACGGGGCGAAGGTGGCTCTGTGCGGTTCCCGTCAGGAGACGGTGGACAAGGCGCTGGAGGAGCTTTCGGGGAGCTATCCGCAGGAATCCGTGATGGGACTCTGGCCGGATCTGTCGGATGAGCAGGCTGTAGCGCAGGCTTTTTGTCAGGTGAAGGAGCGTTTTGGAAGTCTGGATATTCTGGCAAACAATGCCGGGGTCTCCTCCAGTACCAGCATTTATGATTATCAGCCCGGCGAATTTGAAAAGATTATCCGCCTCAATGTCAACGCAGTCTTTGTCTGCGCCCAGGCGGCGGCCCGGATTATGAAGGAGCAGGGAGGCGGCGTAATCATCAACACCAGTTCCATGGTAAGCCTGTACGGCCAGACTTCGGGCAGCGGTTATCCGGCGTCCAAGTTCGCGGTCAACGGCCTGACCAAATCTCTGGCCAGGGAGCTGGGGAAGGATCACATCCGGGTCAATGCCGTTGCTCCGGGTATCACCCGGACCGATATGGTGGCGGCGCTGCCGGATGAGATGATTAAGCCTCTCATGGCAGCGATTCCTCTGGGCCGTGTAGGCGAGCCGGAGGACATTGCCAATGCTTTCCTGTTTTTGGCCAGCGACATGGCCAGTTATGTGACGGGAGAGATCCTGTCTGTGGACGGGGCCATGATGGTGTAAGCGGCAGGACATTTGCAGATAGTCGAATAAAAGGGACATTTTCTGAGAACCGGGACGGGGATGGGAGAATGTCCCTTTTTCGCGGAACGGGGCGCGGTCAAAAAGCAGCAATTTTCTTTATAAGGTGAGCAATTATAAAAATATATATTGCAGGAGGAAGGGTGTATACTAAGCTTATAATGAAGCTTCCCGGACAGATACCGCCAATGTTTCGGGAAAGCAAAAATGGGGAGGAACCATATGAGCCAGGATAAATTTTTGAAAGCAGTGTATCAGCCGTTGTCCCGAGAAGAGGTGATCGCGCATATAGAAGGCCGCGGAACAAGCCGCCCTCCTTTTGCAGCCACCTGTATGCTGTATAAACCGGAGGGACTCTCCAAAAGCCAGCAGGAGGCGGCGATGGAGCTCTGGGAGAGATATCCGGACGACGTTCAGTGTTTTTCCTATTTGCGGCCGAAAAACTTTGGAGAAAGAGGCGAATATTGCTGGTGCGATGTGCCCGGGGCAGATCCGGAGCTTTGCCGGACCCACGACGTGGGAATTGATGAGCGGACGGCCATCGACTGGGATGTTATCAATCAGATCAGCGACAATGTGCCGGACCCCTATCTCCCGGAATCAATGATTGTGGGGCCGCAGGAGCCGGACGGACGGTACAGGGCCATGTTTTGGACCAGATGTGGGACGAGGCGCAGAGGTTTGAAGCGCTGGGCGCTTTGAAGGAGACGTATCCCGTGTCTGCAAAAGAGGAGGGAAGAGGAATTGCCCTTGACATTGGGACGACGACCGTTGTGGCGGCGGAGCTTGATCTGTCGAGCGGACGGCTGCTTAAGGAGACAAAGGTGCTGAATCCGCAGAGACGCTTCGGCGCAGACGTCATATCGCGGATACAGGCATGCAGGGAGTATGGGGGCCGCGCCGTACAGCTGCCGCTTCTGGAACAAATCGAAAAAATCCTCCGTCAGGCAGGGCCGGATATAAAGAGGATGTATGTGTGCGGCAACAGCACCATGGAGCATATTTTTCTGGGGATCAGTCCGGAGAAGATCAGCATATATCCTTACAGCTGCGAGTTCGAGGAGACGCAGACGGTCTGGGCGGACCAGCTGTTTGGTGCAAAATATCATTTCCCTGTGGTGGTATTCCCCAATATTTCCGCGTTTGTAGGGGGAGATACGGCGGCGGGGATTATCAGCACGCAGCTGCACCGGTTTGCAGGACGGATGCTGATTGATCTGGGGACTAACGGAGAAATAGCGCTGAGCAGCGAAGAGGGAATTTACACGACGTCCACAGCGGCGGGCCCTGCCTTTGAGGGAGGAAACATGCAGTGCGGCATGGCCAGCATCGCGGGAGCCGTCCGTCAGATACAGATAGACGGCGGGAAAATATCCTGCCGGACCATAGGAGACGAAAGGCCGGCGGGGATCTGCGGGAGCGGCTATATTGAAGGAATCAGCGAAATTCTGTCCCACGGTCTGATGGATGAGACGGGATACATGGAAAAGGAAATCACGGTCTGCGGCCAGGTTCGGATTACCCCGGCGGATATTCGCAATTTTCAGCTGGCCAAATCCGCCATACGGTCGGGAATCAATATTCTGTGCAGACGGGCAGGGATCGATTTTTCTTCCATCGACAAGGTATATATCTCCGGGGGCTTCGGGCGGGCCAGCAAGCTGGCGTGTCTGGCCAATCTGAAGATTATACCGGAGGAATTTGCAGGCAAAACGGAGCTTTTGGGGAATACCGCCCTGGACGGAGCTATCCGGCTGTTACTTACAGACAGCGATGAAGGCCGTGAGCTGATGAGCAGAGTAAAGGCCATGTGCCGGACGGTGGATCTTGCCTCCGATCCGGATTTTAATGAAGAGTATATGAAAAACATGTGGTTCTGAGGAACCTTAAAAAGGAGCAAAGGGCTTATGAATATGAAACAGTGGATGAAGGATGTGATCGCAGCGCCGCGCAAAAAGGCGATGCCGATTCTTTCTTTTCCCAGCGCAGAGCTGCTGGGCTGCGATGTGAGATCTCTGGTATCTGACAGCGAAATGCAGGCGGAGGGGATCAGGCGGATTGCAGGGCGTCTTGATATGCTGGCAGCGGTGAGCCTGATGGATCTTTCCGTGGAGGCGGAGGCTTTTGGCGCTCAGGTCCGTTTTTCAGACAGTGAAGTGCCGGCGGTGACGGGGGCCCTTGTCACTTCCCGGAAGGAGGCGGAGGAATTAAAGGTTCCCGGCGTTGATGCGGCCCGCTGTCCGGTATATACGGAGGCGATCCGCAAAGTCTGCCGCACCGTCACGGACCGGCCGGTATTTGCCGGCGTCATAGGCCCCTTTTCTCTGGCGGGGCGGCTGATGGATGTAAGCGAGGCGATGGTGAATTGCTATGTGGACCCGGAAATGGTACATATCGTTCTTGGAAAGGCGGCGCAGTTTCTGACGGCCTATATCGGCAGATATAAGGAAGCGGGAGCAAACGGCGTTATTATGGCCGAGCCTCTGGCGGGACTGCTCTCTCCGGAGCTTGCGCGGGAATTTTCCGCAGATTATGTCAGGCAGATTGTGGAGAACGTACAGGACGAGGAGTTTATGGTAATCTATCACAATTGCGGAGACAATGTGCTGCAGATGACAGATTCCATTGCGCAGACGAAGGCGGCGGCCTTTCATTTTGGCAATTCCATTTCTATGCGGGACATGCTGGAAGCTTTGCCGGGGGACCGGCTGGTAATGGGGAATCTGGACCCGACAGGGCAGATCCGAAATGGAACGCCGCAGTCCGTAAAGGAACAGACCAGGCGCATTATGGAGGAGTGCTGCGGATACCGCAATTTTGTTATTTCGTCGGGCTGCGATATTCCGCCGGGAAGCCGGTGGGAGAACATAGACGCTTTCTTTGAAGCGGTGAAAGAATTTTATGATGAAGCATAAACAAGCCCCCCTGAAAAGCAGAAAGTATATAGCGTGTCAGATCTATAAGCCTTATCTGGAGCGAATCCTGAAAGAAGAAAAGCTGTGCGATGAGGTAGAATATGTGGATATCGAGGTCCATAATGAGCCTCAGAAGCTGCGGGAAACTTTGCAGGAACGGATCGACGCAAACCAGGATAAGGACGAGATTGTTCTGCTGTATGGAATCTGCGGAAACGCGGCAGAGGGACTGCGGTCCGAGAAAAGCGAACTGATCCTGTTTCGCGTTCACGACTGTCTGGCTGTGCTTTTGGGAAGCAACAAACGATATCAGGAAATGATTGAGGTCCATAAGACGGGCCAGTGGAAATGCGAGGGAAACTATTCGGTATATTTGCAGCGGTACGGCCGGCAGTATTATGAATATGTAAGGCAGTACGGGGAGGATAACGCCCGCTATATCATGTCGGTACTGAATCCGGAGTCGGATCGGACGAGCTATATTTGCTTTGGAACGGAGGAGGACCGGGAGAATATCCGCCGTCTGCGGCAGACGAAAAAGGTGACTGTATGGGAGGGGGATATGCAGCTTTTAAGAGACATGATGCTGCGCAGGACGAACGATATGATTCTGCATGTAAAGGCGGGCGGCAGCATTCACTGTATTTATGATTACGAGACGGTAATGCAGGAACGCCGAGACCCTGCCATGGTAAAAAGCACCGACAGAGTATGAATATTTATTCAATAATTTATGAATATTTATGCTTGCACTTTTTTCTTCTCTGTGATATAGTATAAACCAGTCAACGGGAGAGAGTAACCTTTCCCGAATAAAATCAGAAAAGCCGGCGGCTGCGGTAGGGACATAAACGAGGAAACAAAACTGCGGGGATACAAAAGGCAGAGACCGGCGGGAGGAGAGAAAAATGAAGAAATGGATAGCTTTATGCATGGCGATGCTGCTGGCCTTATCGATGGTCGGCTGCGGCAGTGACGACGGAACCACACAGGCAGCCGGCGGCGAGGAGGCTGCTCAGGCGGTCAAGGTTGTTGACATCGATCTGACCAGCGAGGAGTACGCATTCGGCGTTGACAAGACGCAGCCGGAGCTTCTGGAGCAGGTAAACGCCTTTATTGCCAAGATCCAGGAGGACGGCACGCTGGATGAGATCTTTAACAAGTATTTCGGCGGCGGCGAGCCTACGCCGGTAGTATCTGCGCCGCTTGACGAGTCCAAGGATCAGCTGGTGGTGGCCACCAACGCATCTTTTGAACCCTTTGAATATATGGACGGCGACAATTATCTGGGCATCGATATGGAGATCGCCGCTCTGCTGGCTGAGGAGCTGGGTCAGGAGCTGGTAATCCAGAACATGGAGTTTGATGCAGTCTGCCTGTCCGTGGGTCAGCAGAAGTGCGATATCGCCATGGCCGGTCTGACGGTTAATGAGGAGAGAGAGGAGTATGTGACCTTCTCCGATACTTATTATCAGGCGTCTCAGCATCTGATTACCACGGGCGATGACACCACCTTTGATTCCTGCACCGACGCTGCTTCTGTGGAGGCAATTCTGGCAGGCTTAAGCTCTTCCGATAAGATCGGCGTGCAGAGAGGCACCACCGGCCAGTATTATGTGGAAGGCGATGAAGAGTGGGGCTTTGCCGGACTTCCTGCCGAGTGCGTTCCTTACAGCAATGGTTCCCTGGCCGTGCAGGATCTGATCAATGGAAACCTTACCTATGTAATCATTGACGCGGCCCCGGCCGCCTGCATCACCGAGGCTCTCAACGAGATGCAGTGACGGACCGGCAGCGCAGGCTGTATCCGGCTGCGCCGGGCGGCGCAAAAAGGATAACGAGTTACAGAATAAAGAGACATGAAAAGCGGGCAGAAAAAAGGCTGCCCGCTTTTTAACAGATAGAGTCAGGTGGTAGGAATGGGAGATTTCGGACGAAAAATAGAGAGATTTCTGGAAGTTTTCATTGATAAAAATGGATATGTCAGGGTGCTGGACGGCCTGGAAAATACGCTGCTCATTGCAGTGACCGGCCTGCTGATCGGTATTGTGATCGGCACGCTGATTGCTACGGTGCGGGTGGTGCCTAAGTACAAGACCCTGCCCAGGGTGCTGAACGGCTTTTGCAGCTTTTATGTGGGGCTGTTTCGCGGAACGCCCATGGTGGTGCAGCTGCTGGTTTTCTATTATGTTATGCTGCCGCTGCTGGATATCAACATGACCGGCGTGCAGGTGTCGATGATGGTCTTTGGATTAAACAGCGGAGCTTATATCTCGGAGATTATGCGAAGCGGCATCCAGTCGGTGGACCCTGGCCAGCTGGAAGCAGGCCGGGCCGTGGGACTGAGTTTCCACACCAGTATGATTAAGATTGTCATTCCGCAGGCGGTGAAAAATATTCTGCCTACGCTGGGCAATGAGTTTATTTCGCTGATCAAGGAGACCTCCGTAGTCAGCTTCGTGGGCGCTGCCGACCTGTATGTGGCCTTCAGCTATATCGGCAGCAACAGCTATGAATTTATGGTGCCTTATCTGGTGATGGCATTGATTTATATTGTGCTGGTCATGGCAATTTCGCTGATGATACGATTGATGGAAAGGAGCCTGAAGAAGAGTGATAGACGTAATTGATCTGAAGAAAAGCTTCGGGGATGTAGAAGTTTTAAAAGGAATCAATGTGACAATCAACAAGGGCGATATCGTTGTGGTCATCGGACCTTCCGGCTCCGGCAAGAGTACATTCCTGCGCTGCCTGAATTGTATGGAAGACCCCACCGGAGGAAGCGTGATCTTCAATGGTGTGGATATTGCCGATATGCGCGTGGATATCAATATTCACCGCCGTCACATGGGGATGGTGTTCCAGCATTTTAACCTGTTCAACAACAAGACGGTAATTGAGAATATCATGCTGGCCCCGGTTTACACCCGGTGTCAGGAGCTGAAAAAGACGCGGCGCCAAAATGCCTGGATCAACGTGAAAAACCACTTTGTTTCGGCGGATAAAAAGAAGGAGCCCGTGCCGGTTACCGTTACCAAGGCGCAGATCAAGGAGGAGGCCAGAGCGGACGCCATTCGGCTCTTAAAGCGGATTGGTCTGGAGGATAAGGCGGATGCATATCCCTCTACCCTGTCCGGCGGCCAGAAGCAGCGTGTGGCTATCGTTCGTTCCCTGGCTATGAATCCGGATGTGATTCTTTTTGACGAGCCTACCAGCGCTTTGGACCCGGAGATGGTCGGAGAGGTGCTGGATCTGATGAAGGCACTGGCAAAGGATGGCATGACCATGGTGATCGTCACCCATGAGATGGGCTTTGCAAGGGAGGTGGCGACCCGGATTCTCTTTATGGATGAGGGCGTAATCAAAGAAAGCGCTCCTCCGGAGGAGTTTTTCAGCCATCCCAAGAATCCCAGATTAAAAGAGTTTTTATCAAAGGTACTGTGATAACAGAGGAGCCGGTACAGACAGTGGGAACGCTGCCTGTACCGGCTCTTCTTTCGCATTGCCTCGTTACAGGATTTGTGATAGAATAAAAAACAGTATTTGCGAGAAGGGCGACGAAGGACCGTCGGAAAAGAGGTGCTGCGATGATAGCGATCATCGATTATGACGCAGGTAATCTGAAAAGTGTGGAGAAAGCTCTGACCTGTCTCGGACAGGAGGCGGAGGTGACCAGGGATGCGGAGACGATTCTTCGGGCAGACAAGGTGATTCTGCCGGGAGTCGGTTCCTTTGGAGACGCCATGGACAGAATCCGGGAATATGGGCTGGAGGAGACGATTCGGCAGGTGACCGGCAGGGGAACGCCCTTTTTGGGAATCTGTCTGGGACTGCAGCTTCTCTTTGAGGAGAGTGAAGAGAGTCCTGGTGTGAGAGGACTGGGCCTGATAAAGGGAAAGATTGTCCGGATACCGGAGAGTCCCGGACTTAAGATACCTCATATTGGCTGGAATTCTCTCCGTCTGCGCGAGGGGAGCCGCCTGTTTGGCGGGATAGAGGACGGGGCCTATGTCTACTTCGTTCATTCTTACTGCATGCAGCCGGAGGATGCGGCTGTGGTGGCGGCTGTGACGGAATATGGTGCAGATATTCCGGTGGCGGTGGAGACAGGAAACATATTTGCCTGCCAATTTCACCCGGAAAAAAGCAGCGAAGTGGGGCTTCGCATTCTGCGCAATTTTGCAGAACTCTGAGGAAAACGTGAGACAGACGGACCTGCACGCCAATGTTAAGAAAATCTTTTGTGGTATTTTTAGTATGCAGCTGATATGATAAGAAGAGGATTTTTATGTATACAAAGAGAATCATTCCCTGCCTGGACGTAACGGGCGGCCGGGTCGTCAAGGGAGTCAATTTTGTGGATCTTAAGGATGCGGGAGACCCGGTGGAGATCGCGGCGGCCTACGACAAAGAGGGGGCCGACGAGCTGGTCTTTCTGGATATTACAGCCTCCTCGGACAATCGGCGCACGGTGGTGGATATGGTGGCTCGGGTAGCAGAGCGGGTGTTTATTCCCTTTACGGTGGGCGGCGGCATCCGCAGCGTAGAGGACTTCCGTCAGCTTCTGCGGGAGGGGGCCGACAAGATCTCCATCAATTCCGCGGCGCTTAATACGCCCCGTCTCATCAGCGATGCGGCGGACAAATTCGGCAGTCAGTGCGTGGTGGTGGCCATTGACGCCAGGAGGCGGCCGGAGGGCGGCTATACGGTCTACAAAAACGGCGGCCGTATTGATATGGGACTGGACGCCGTGGAATGGGCCATGGAGGCCGAACGGCTGGGAGCAGGAGAGATACTGCTGACCAGTATGGACTGCGATGGGACAAAGGCCGGCTATGACAATGAGCTTACCCGCCTGGTGGCGGAGAATGTGTCTGTTCCGGTGATTGCCTCAGGAGGAGCAGGAAATCAGGAGCATTTTTACGATGTGCTGACAGAGGGGAGGGCGGATGCTGCTCTGGCCGCCTCGCTGTTTCACTATAAGGAACTGAAGATAAAGGACTTGAAGCGCTATCTGAAGGACAGAGGCGTTTCCGTGAGGATTTAATCGATGGGAGCTATAGCAAATGACTGGCTGGGACCGCTCTCGGCCGAATTTAAAAAGCCTTATTATGCCAAACTATATAAGACAGTGAAGCACGAATATGAGACGCGCCTGATTTTTCCGGCGGCGAACGATATTTTTAATGCCTTTGAGTTTACCCCCCTGTCTCAGGTCAAGGCGGTAATTCTGGGGCAGGACCCTTATCACAACGTGGGGCAGGCTCATGGACTGTGCTTTTCCGTGAAACCGGGAGTGGAAATTCCGCCCTCTCTGGTCAATATCTATCAGGAGCTTCACGACGATTTGGGCTGCCGCATTCCCAACAATGGCTGTCTGGAGAAATGGGCCAGACAGGGTGTCATGCTTCTCAACACGGTGCTGACGGTCCGGGCCCACCAGGCCAATTCCCACCGGGGGATTGGCTGGGAGGAATTTACCGATGCGGCGATTCGTGTGCTCAACGATATTGACCGGCCCATCGTCTTTATTTTGTGGGGCAGGCCGGCGCAGATGAAAAAGTCCATGCTGACCAATCCCAGGCATTTGATTTTGGAGGCTCCCCATCCCAGTCCCCTGTCGGCTTATCGTGGATTCTTTGGGAGCAGGCCCTTCAGCAAGACCAACGCCTTCCTCCAGGAGCATGGGGTAGAGCCCATTGACTGGCAGATTGAGGATATCTGATATGCCGGCGGCAATAATAAGAAAGATGACATGTATAGGAGGAAGCAATGGATCTGATTGAACTTTTAAAATCAGCGATATATGGAATTGTGGAGGGTATAACGGAATTCCTCCCAATCAGCAGCACGGGCCATCTGCTTTTGCTGGAGGAAATTCTTCCGCTGAATGCGACAGAAGCTTTTATGGAAATGTTCGATGTTGTGATTCAGCTGGGAGCGATTCTGGCGGTGGTGGTTCTCTATTTCAATAAGCTGAATCCGTTCTCTTCGCATAAGTCTGCCAGGCAAAAGCAGCAGACCTGGGCTACCTGGGGGAAGGTGGCCATTGGCTGTATTCCGGCGGTGATTATGGGACTGCTTTTTGATGACTGGCTGGATGAGCATCTGTATAACTCCTATGTGGTTTCTGCCATGCTGGTGCTCTACGGTATCTTCTTTATCGTACTGGAAAATAAGAACAAGAGACGTGTTTTTACGGTGAATACGGTGGGTCAGCTCTCTTATACGGGGGCTGCGCTGATTGGCCTGTTTCAGATTCTGGCTATGGTGCCCGGTACCTCGCGTTCGGGCGTGACGATCTTAGGCGCAATGCTCCTTGGCGTGTCCAGGACGGCGGCGGCTGAGTATTCGTTCTTTTTGTCCATTCCCATTATGGCGGGAGCCAGCGGGCTTAAGTTCATCAAGTTTTTCCTGGATGGGAATACCCTCAGCAGCTCGGATATCGGACTGTTAGTGGTAGGAATGATCACAGCCTTTGTGGTGGCAGTGATTGCGATTCGTTTCCTGTTAGGATATATCAAGCAGCATGACTTTAAGATGTTTGGCTGGTATCGAATTGTGCTGGGCGGCCTGATTCTGGCCTACGCTCTGCTTGAGTGGCTGGTTTTTGCCCCGGCAGCAGCATGAGATTATGATCTGGTAACTTTCCGGGGGCGGTCCGATGGACGGCTCCCGGCCCTTTTTCCAGGCGGCGCTGTCCGCTTTATAATCTGCAAATCGTGAATTTGTATAAGGGAATTTCACATAAAAATAACATGTAACAGGAGGAAATAAAACATATGTCGCAGTGGAAAGAAATCCAACCGGAACAGTGGGACAGGAATGTCTTTGGCCGTATTGGTCAGGACTGGATGCTGGTGGCTGCCGCGAAGCCTGACGGAAGCGTCAATGCCATGACGGCTTCCTGGGGAGGAATGGGCGTAATGTGGGGGAAGAACGTGGCCTTTGTAGTGATCCGGCCGCAGCGCTATACAAAGGAATTTATCGACGCTTCGGGCAAGCTGTCCCTGACCTTTTATCCGGAAAGCTGCCGAAAAATGCTGGGCTATATGGGCAGCACATCCGGCCGCGATGCAGATAAGATTGCCGTTCAGGGATTGACTGTGGCGGCAGAAAACGGAGTGCCTTATTTTGAGGAAGCCGATACAGCAATGATTGCAAAGGTTCTTTTTGCCCAGAAATATGAGGAGGAGAGCTTTCTTGAGCCGCAGCTGATTGAGAAGTGGTATCCGCAGAAGGATTATCATACGCTGTATATCTGCGAGATTGAAAAGGTTCTGGTAAAAGAAGAACAGTGAAGAAGAACGGTGAGGAATAGCGGAGGCGCAGAATGAAAATAAAAAGCTATGAGAGGAAGGCTCACTACTATGAGACCGATCAGATGGGGATGATTCACCATGCCAACTATGTACATTGGCTGGAAGAGGCCCGGATCGATTATCTGGAGCAGGTGGGCATGGGATATAAGTCCATGGAGGAGGCCGGCGTATACAGTCCGGTACTGAGTATTTCCTGCCGGTATAAGCATATGGTACATTTCGATGATGTGATACGGGTGCAGATGAAGCTGGCCGAATACAATGGAATCAAGTACAAGATCAGCTACCGGATTACCGACGTGAAGACCGGCCAGGTCCGTGCTCTGGCAGAAACCGAGCATTGTTTTTTGACGGCTCAGGGAAGACCGATGAATTTAAAAAAGAGTCATCCCGAGTTTGACGTCGTTATGGAGAGCCTGATGGGGGTGGAATCGGGACAGGAAGATGAAGCTGATGGGGCAGACGCGGCCCGATGAGAACGGAGAGGAATAGGACCGAGAGATGGACATTGCGGCTCGGCGGTGTTTCTTATGAAATACAGGTTGCCTATAAGCAGATGCGAAGCATCCGGCTGCGGGTGCTGCCGGGCGGCGAGCTGCGTCTCTCTGCGCCCATTGGAATAGAGCCTGAGAGGCTGCGGGATTTTATAGAGCAGAGGGCAGGCTGGATTGCGGCAAACACGGAACGGATGAAGGCGCAGCGGCTGGAACCACAGGGGAGA
Organism: uncultured Lachnospiraceae bacterium; assembly: GCA_944381515.1. Lineage (GTDB taxonomy): Bacteria > Bacillota > Clostridia > Lachnospirales > Lachnospiraceae > RGIG7193. The sequence goes on from CALWLM010000144.1 coordinate 21,449, forward strand.
CCGGCTCCTCTGACTGAGAAAGAGAGGCGGGATGCTCTCCGCTGTCTGATGCCGTTAGTGGAAAAATGGTATCCGGCGGTGGAGCCATACGGGGTTGTCATGCCCCATGTGACAGTGCGGGCCATGACCACCCGCTATGGGACATGCAGCGTTGGGAGAGCCAGGATTACGCTGAACGCCATGCTGGTGCAGGCGCCGGCAGAGTGCGCCGAGTATGTAGTCCTTCATGAGCTGACTCATTTTTTATATCCCAACCATGGGCGGCAGTTTTATGCTTTTATTGAGAGCCATATGCCGGACTGGCGGGAGCGGGAGAGAAGACTGCGGGCCGGAGAGCGGCGGGCGCAGGCGGGGCAGCAGACGTAGACAGGCCGGCAGATTGGAAGAAGCCAGCAAAGCGGCGGGCGCAGGCGGCGTCTGCGCTGTATATGCGAAAAGAGGGGAGGAACGGCTATGCCGCTTCATATCGTCCGAAATGATATAACGAAAATGAGGGTGGACGCCATTGTAAACGCCGCCAATTCTTCTTTGCTGGGAGGAGGTGGCGTCGACGGCTGCATTCACCGGGCGGCAGGGCCTGAGCTTCTAAAGGAGTGCCGCGCCCTGGGAGGCTGCGAGACGGGCAGCGCCAAAATCACCGGAGCCGGCCGTCTTCCCTGCCGGTATGTTATCCATGCCGTAGGGCCTCGCTGGCGCGGGGGAAAGCATGGCGAGAGGGAGCAGCTGATTTCCTGCTACCGGACAGCTCTGGAGCTGGCCAGGGAATATGGCTGTGAGACGGTGGCCTTTCCCCTGATATCCTCCGGTATCTATGGTTATCCCAAGGAGCAGGCGCTGAAAACGGCGGTGGATACCATCGGCGATTTTCTGCTGCGCGACGAGGGGCAGCAGGGGCCGGCGACGGTTTACCTGGTGATTTTTGACCGCAAAGCATATCAGATTGGAACAAAGCTTTTTGCAGATATTTCTGAGTATGTGGATGACCGGTATGTGGAGGAGCATACGGACAGTGTGTCAGAGCGTATGCTCCAGATTCCGGTCTTTTTGTCGCGGCCAGATGGAGAGGAGAGAGCGCAGGCCTCTTCCGAAACATTTCAGGAAGCATTTATGACTGCATCTCCCAAGAGTCTTGACGAAGCTCTTGGCCAGATTGACGAGAGCTTTTCGGAAATGCTGCTTCGCAAGATCGATGAAAAGGGGATGAAGGATTCGGACTGCTATAAGAGGGCGAATATCGACCGAAAGCTTTTTTCCAAAATCCGCAGCGACAGGCTGTATCAGCCCAGCAAGGCGACGGCTCTGGCCTTTGCCATTGCATTGGAGCTGCCTCTGGCAGAGGCGGAGGAGCTGTTGAAGAAAGCCGGCTTTGCCCTGTCCCATTCCAATCGGTTTGATATTATTGTGGAGTATTTCATAGAGAAAGGCAATTATAATATTTTTGAGATCAACGAGGCCCTCTTTGCCTTTGACCAGAGGCTGCTGGGCAGCTAAGGGGAGAGAAAATCTAAAGAGGATGAAAGGAAAATGTCGCCTGCCAGGCGACCAATAGAAATGGAATCCTGCTTATAATGTGGCTGTAAGGTTAAACGACCGGACAGCCATTTTTATTTTGCAGGGAACTGCATTTCTATGAATTTGAAGGAGGAAGCGGAAATTGAAAAAGAGAAATCTGACGGAAATGGTGTTTATCCTGGATCGCAGCGGTTCTATGCACGGGTTGGAGACGGATACGATCGGCGGATTTAATTCCATGATCGAAAAGCAGAAGAAAGAAGAGGGGGAGGCTTTGGTTTCCACGGTGCTGTTTGACAGCGTAAGCGAGGTGCTCCATGACAGGATGAATATTCAGGATATCCGTCCCATGACGGAGAGAGATTATTCTGTGGGCGGATGTACCGCCTTGTTAGATGCCCTGGGCGGCGCGATTCATCATGTGGGAAATATTCACAAATACGCCCGGCCGGAGGATGTACCGGAACATACGGTCTTTGTGATCATTACCGACGGAATGGAGAATGCCAGCCGCCGCTACCATAAAGACAGGGTGAGGGAGATGATTGGCCGCCAGAGAAAACGGTATGGATGGGAATTTTTATTTCTGGGAGCCAATATTGACGCGGTAAAAACGGCGGAGGATTTAAATATGGACGGAGAACGTGCCGTAAATTATTGTCCGGATGAGAAAGGGACCCGGCTCAACTATTTGGCTGTGCCTGCCTTCCTTAGTAGGGTGCGGGAAGGAAAAACGGTAGGTTCCCAGTGGAAGGAGGAGGTTGAGAAAGATTATCAGGAACGGGGCAGAAGAGTCCGGTAAATAAGGGGTATATATCATTGAAGTTGGC
>CALWLM010000145.1 GCA_944381515.1 uncultured Lachnospiraceae bacterium
CAGGAAACGGAAAGAAATTCCGGGAATCCAGTATAATCCCTATAGGGAAAACCGTAAAGCGTTTCAGGCTGCGGGTACAAGGCGCCAGATTGCCGGCACCGGCCGAGACGCCGATGCAGTAATCAAAAGAAATTCCCCGATCCAAAAATGCGTCCAGAATGCCGGCGTTATAGGCGCACTTCATGCCGCCGCCCTCTACCACAAGCCCGATTTTTGTCTGTTCCATCGCTGATAACCTCTCTCTCATAAGGGAGACTCTTCCTCCACTCTGTCCGGTCCAGGCCGACAGGGGGAAACCTTCCAAAGGGAAGCCGCCGAACACAGATTGCGTTCGGCGGCTTCTCCTCTGGGCGACAATCTGGATGTATGGCCGCCCTGTCCAGGCAGCTTCGAAGCCGCCTGGACAGGGATTGTATGCACTTGCACCCAGAGCCTGGCGCATACAGCGGCATATAATAGCTTATTGATTTATTTTATGTCATTTCCCGTCGAATTGCAAGACCCTCGCCGCTGATCCGGCCGGCAGAACCGCAAAAGGCAGTGCCGCCGTCACCGCGGAAGAATCTGCTGGTCAGGATCGTCCAGCAACACTGCCACCTCCATCCTTCCGGAGCCGGTATCCATAGATACGCCGGGCGCGTCCGTGTTCCGCTCCATATCCTCCATGACTACCGGCGGCTTGATGTCACACTGAAGTCCCCGCTGGGTCAAGGCGGTCGCCGCGTTGCCGCAGGAGATGTTGGTCAGCTCGCACAGCGCGGAGAGCACCAGTTCATCCACGCCGTCCGGCTCCATCATCGTCATGGAACGAACCAGCCCCAGGGCCACTTCCTTCGAATAGCCGAAAATCACCCGACCTTTCACATCGCCGATAAGCTCCAGCTGAATCAACACGTCCTCTTCCATATGATAGGGCACTGCCGGATGCTGCTTTACTTGGGATGAATCCACTCCGCCCATCAGCTCCAAAACCTCCAATGCACTGTGGGCAAAAAGATCCACGCAGCGGTGGAAATCTTTTTCAAACTGTTCGCTCTGGCCGCCACGGACAATCTTCTGGTCGGTATCCACCACGTGGTAAATCAGCCAGGTGGTCACCATGCCTGCCAGATCCTTCATCGTGCTCCGATCAAATCCGCTGGCCTCCAGCTGCTTCTCATAGGCAAGCACGGCCTGGGTAAACCGGCGGTGCTCCTCTTTATGTGCCGCGATCCCGCTGTAGCGGATGGACTCCTGGTACGCCTCCTCATCCCGAAAATGGTAAACCACATAGTCCTTCAAAAACGCCAGTGCCTTCCGGTATTCCTCCGCCGGGGCGTCTTTCTTCACTGCCTCGACCAGTTCCCCCGTCATCCGGAACAGCTCCTTATGCTGCCGGTCAATGCGCTCAATCCCCAGCGCATAACTGTCCTTCCACATCATAATAACCGCTTGAACTCCTTCCGCTTGAACTCTCAGCCGGCGGAAAATCCGCGGGAGAGCGGCCGGTGCCGTTCTCCCCTTTGCAGCCGGGCTGAAACAGCCCCCCATGCCAACGGCGGGTCTTGCCTGTTTCTGCTATATAATATCGGCATGCTTGATGTTTTCTTAACATCAACGTTCCATCTGTTTGCGCCGAAACTCCGGCCCGGCCCAGTTCCAGCCGTCTTATCTCCCTGATGCGGCTCCTCCTGTGTATCCCGCAGCTGGCTCGTATCTGCCGCGGCGCAGAACATTGTGCCAGTAAAGAATGAAGATACCGTGATACGAGCAGTCCGCAGCTGCGGCACCCCTCGAGAGCAACTGTTTTCCTCTGCCAAGACCTATATCTGGGAGATGGGTTATGGGCAAACCCCGGCGGCCTTCGAACGGTCTTTGGAGAATCTGGGTATGGACGTTATGGGGCTTTGCCTGGTACGCAATCCTTTGGCGACTACTATGGTTCCTGGCAGGCCATAGAAGAACAATACCAATCTGGGCGGTCCGTACCCACCTGCGTATGCAACTTCCCGCCGGACTGACTGCCTGATGGTTCTGAGCTGCAATGTGGATAGCCTTCATCAGCCAGGTCGAGCTCCGCCCCGCTAGCATAGGCAGGAAGTCCGGGCGCTGATGCGCCGTACAAACGTTTTCGCCGCAGGCGAAAACCTTAGTAGGGACGGCTCTGCCGTCCCGCGCATTGAAATACCGAAAGGCGGAGCCGCCCCTCCGGGCGGCGGAACCCAAAAAGAAAGACATGACCTTTGGTCATGTCTTTCTTTTTGGAAGAGACGGTTAAAGTCGATATTTCACTGTAATGGGACGCATTCGCCGCGAAGCGGCAGCGCCAAACCGGAGCCCAGCGTAAGCGGGTCCGGTTTGGAAGCGAGGAGCAGCAGAATAAGCGCGATGAGCTTTGCAATGAAATGAAAAAGCTCGTCGCAAGCGATATGGCGCTTGCGACGAGCTGGTACGCCCGACTGGATTCGAACCAGCGACCTTTAGAGTCGGAGTCTAACACTCTATCCAACTGAGCTACGGGCGCATAGAAAAGATGTATGCACGCCGTACCATGTCACACATCGTGTTTGAGTATAGCAGGATTTTTTCTTCTTGTAAAGCTTTTTTCAAAAATTTTTTCCGCTGGTGCCCGGAAGACGCCATTTAAAAATTTGACAAGGAGATATTTTTGAGATAAACTAAACTATAAACATTTTCACTAATTTTCATCTCCAATCTTGTAAGGAGTGACGCTTTTGAAAAAAGAGAATATTTCCGATGCCGTGATTCGCCGCCTGCCTCGCTATTACCGGCAGCTTACGGATTTGTACACCCGTGGTGTAGTTCGGATTTCCTCTCACTCGCTGGGACAGGAAATGAATATTACAGCCTCCCAAATCAGACAGGATTTCAGTTGCTTTGGTGAGTTCGGCCAGCAGGGATACGGTTATAATGTTGAGGAACTGCGTGCTGAAATCGGTCATATTTTAGGGGTGGACAAGCATCACCATCTGATTATGATCGGTGTTGGCAATCTGGGGCATGCGCTCTTGCAGAACTTTCCCTTTTCCCAAACCGGGTTTACGGTAGATGCGGCCTTTGACATCTCTCCGGCAGTAATTGACACGACAATCAACGGTGTCGAGATTTACTCAATGGCTACCCTGGATTCCTTCCTTGCATCTCATAGCGTGGACGTGGTTGTTTTGACCATTCCGCAGTCCATTGCCCAAGAGACAGCGGACCATTTGATTAGCCTCGGCGTCCGGGGGTTCTGGAATTTTACCAATGTGGAGCTGTCCAGCGGTGTGGAGGGCGTCAAATTTGAAAACATCCACTTTGCTGACAGCCTCCTGACCCTCAGTTACCGGATCGCAAATCCCTGACTGTTCAGATCTCCCCGGAAAGGAATCTACATATGAAGAAAGCTCTGGTTTCCCTGTTCGTCCTTCTTCTGTTTTCTGTCAGTTTCATAGGGGCAGTTGCCGCCAGCGGGGATGCCTCGGATCCCCTGGCGTCCCTGTCTTATCTGACAGGGACCTTCTCCCAAACTGTGGAGACACAGGTGGATGAGAAGCTGGACGCCTCCGACACCGCTCTGCTGCAAAACGGGATCTCCGGCACCATCTCCGCTAACAACAGCTCCACATGGTCTGAGATCCGCTTAAAACAGGCTGACACACTCTCCGGCGTCACCGGTACCAGCGTGATGGTGCTTGCTGGCAGCGTCCAGCTCTCCTTCGGCAGCGGAGCAGTAGTGGATGTCACAGCCGGCACCACAGTTCCCAGTGGCACCTCCTTAGCCCTGCAGCACCGGTACTTGGTTGCGGAAGATACATCTGCCGTTTTCACGGTCACTTCCAAAACAGCAGTCGTAGACTATCAAGGTCCCTACTCCCTGCAATACTCGGGTCAGACGGACTACAATGCCATGGCCACAGCCCTGAAAACTATGCACTTGTTCCAGGGCAGCCTGACCGGCTATGGAGACGGCTATGATCTGGAGGCAGCGCCTACCCGGCTGCAGGCCCTGATTATGTTTATCCGTGTTTTGGGCGAAGAACAGGAGGCCCTGGCTTGGCAAGGCACAACGCCCTTCACCGATGTGGCTGCAGGCAGTCAGACTGAACAGTATGTGGGCTATGCCTATGAACAGGGCTACACAAACGGTTTTACAGCTACTACTTTCCGCCCCTCCCAGCCTGTGTCTGCCAGCCAGTACATGGAATTCATTCTCCGGGCTCTGGGGTATAGCTCTGCTTCCAATACCGACTTGGGCAACGCACTGGACCGGGCAGTCCAGGCAGGTGTCATAACCGCAGGAGAGCGGAATATGCTACAGAGTGATCCGTTTCTGCGGGCAGATTTGGTCTATGTATCCTATTACGCACTGGATGCCCAGCTCTCCGGCAGCAGCCAAACTCTGCGGGATACCCTGCTGATTAAGGGCGTGTTCTCCACCACTGAATCTGCCGCAGCTCAGGCTCTTGTGACCGGTCCCCGTAAATAAAAATCTGCACCCATTGCCGGCGTCTACATACTATGGATTGAGACCGCTTCGGTCTACGATTTCATAGGAGGTTCCGGTATGTGCAATAACGGCTTTGGCGGAGGCAACTGCTGCTGGATCATCATTCTGCTGATCATCATTTGGTGCTGCTGCGGAAATGGCAGTTGGGGGAACTCCGGCTGCGGCAACTGCGGCTGCAACTGCAATCCCGCACCTTGCTGCTGAATGCTTCATAATGTCAGTGAAAGGGGAGTCCCGCGCCGAAAGGCGCGGGACTCCCCTTTCACTGACCGTTTGTCCATTCTTAAAGAATTCCCAAGTGGTCCAGCAGGATTTTAACCCCCAATAAAACTAAGATCACACCGCCGACAATCTCGGCCCCTTTCTTATAACGAGCCCCAAAGAAATTGCCAACCACCACGCCGCCAAAAGAAATGACAAACGTAATGACACCAATGAGCGCAACAGCCGGCTCGATCCTAACATCCAGAAATGCGAAGGTAACCCCAACTGCCAGCGCGTCAATGCTGGTAGCAATCGCCAGAAGCAGCAACTTCCAGAGTCGATGCAGAAGAGCACCTGTGGCGCAGGAGTCTCCTCCCTCATCTTCCGTTCCAAAGGCCTCACGCAGCATATTCAGGCCAATCATGAGCAGCAGGATAAAAGCAATCCAATGGTCAAAACTCTGAATCTTATCTGCGAACTGAGATCCCAGCAGCCAGCCCAGAAATGGCATTAGCGCTTGGAACCCGCCAAAAAATACCGCAACCAGCAGTCCCTGCCGGACTCGCAGCTGCGGCATGCAAAGCCCCTGGCAAATCGCCACGGCAAACGCATCCATGGACAATCCAACACCTGTCCAAATTAGCTCCATCAGGCCCATAATCGTTTTTCCCCCCGTACTAGCGGATTCACAAAATCACCGGTACTGGCTTCTCAATCTCCAGGACAGCCGGTGTTACTCGACAACTGTAAGCGCAAATCTGTACGCCTGATGCAGCAGCCTCCTGCAGTGCCTCCCCAAAAGCCGCGTGTGTACGGTCGTTTGGCCGCATTTCCCGAATATCCGCCATTTGTACCACAAAGAACAGCGTGGAAGCGATCCCTGCTTCTACGGCCCGCTGCAGTTCCCGAATATGTTTAATCCCCCGCTCTGTCGGTGCATCCGGGAACATAGCGATGCCATCCTCCTCCAGTGTAACACCTTTCACTTCCACAAAATGTATTCCTTTGTCTGTCTCCAGGCAAAAGTCTAATCTAGAAGCACCATAAGTATACTCCCTGTGAATCTGCGTAAGGCCTGGTAAAAAAGCACCGGCTGCAGCCCACTCAGCAAAAACCTGATTCGGTGCCTGCGCATCCATATTGATACAACGCGTCCCCTTTTGTACGGCTATTAAATCAAATGCCGTCTTGCGTTTCACATTTTGAGCCTGCTCCAAATAGACTCTGACTCCAGGAATCAGCAATTCCCGGCAGCGCCCAGTGTTCTTGACATGACAGGTCTGCACCCCATCAGCCGTCTCCACATGGGCAATAAAACGATTGGGCCGATCCAAAAATGTACCGGGTACAACCCCTGAATATTGCATGATATCTTAACATCTCCTATGCAGCAAGTATATATAAAATCAAATCAGGCAATTTTTGTTTCAGATTATATGCCCTTAAGGTGAAGCAAAACCTGCTGTATCCGTCTCCACCGGTGAGAGCACACAGCACAATGGCTGCACAGTCAGGACCTCTGATACGGCCACCATTTATAGAAAAACTGGGACCACATCTTTATGATGTGGTCCCAGTTTATGTTGGCGCTACCTATCTTCCCGGGCCGTCGCCAGCCAAGTATTGTGGGCAGAAGTGAGCTTAACTGCCGTGTTCGGAATGGGA
>CALWLM010000146.1 GCA_944381515.1 uncultured Lachnospiraceae bacterium
AAGAAACAGAATCAAAGCGAATGTTTACAGCACCAGTTTCCGCGAGCAGGCCACCGCCAGGGCGCCGGGACCGATATGGCAGGCAACGCTCAGAGACAGAGGCGCTATATCCACTTTTACATAGCCGGGGAAGGCCGCTAACAGCTCTTTCTTCAAAAGCTGGGCCTGCTCCTCATTCTGCGTGTGGGCAATTTCCAGCCATACGGGCTTTCCTTTCAGACCGCCGAAGCGATTCTGCACATCCTCTTTCATGGCCTGAATCATAATGCTCTTGGCCTGAGCCACCGTACGGGCCTTGGCAAAGGTATCAAGACGGCCGCCCTGGATCTGGAGCACCGGCTTTAAGCGCAGCAGAGTTCCCAGAGCCGCCACCGCAGGGGTAATACGGCCGCCCCGTTTTAAATACTTCAGCGTATCCACCATGATATAGATGCTGGACTCCGGCCCCTCCTTTTCCAGTCTTTCCTTGATCTGAACCGCCGTGCAGCCTGCATCCCGCAGCGCAAGAGCATCCAGTACGGACTGATACTGCGTCACGGAGATTCGATGGTTGTCCACCACCTGCACGCGTCCGTCGTATTCCTCAGCCAGCATGACTGCCGTCTGACAGGACCCGCTCAGGCCGCTGGACATGGGGATATGCACCACCTCGTCGGCCTCCTTCAGCACCTGATCCCACAGAGACATCACAGCCTCCGGCGAAGGCTGAGAGGTAGAAATGGCTGCATCCTTTTCCAGCTTGTGATAAAACTCCGCCTGTGACAGATTGATTCCCTCAAAATAAGTCTCGCTGCCGATGGTAAAAGGCATGGGCAGCACCTCGACTCCCAGACTGCGTCCCATTTCCTGCGTCATTCCGCTGTTGCTGTCTGTGACAATTACCGTCTTTTTCATCCTTCTTTTTCTCCTTTAAGCCCCGAAATATTGGTTATAAATCTCGTAAAAGTCTGCGGTGCAGGCCGGAATATCCTCATCGGTAAAGGATAATCCTTCCCATCCCTCTTCATTATACACAGGAATAAGCTCAGCCGTAAAGGCATTATATTCCTGGTAAAATCTCGCCGCTCTGCGCTGCTCTAAAATGGTCTCCTTATTGGCCTGGGTCTCCTCCGACAGAAGATTATTTACGCAGCGCACCACATAAAAAGCCTCCTCTGTTTCAATGACCCCGCTGATTTCACCGCTCTCCATGGAAAAAACCGCTTCCTCCCACGAATCTTCCACATCCGCACGGCTCACCTGGATGCTGCCGGCCTCCTCGTCAGAATATTCCTCCTGCAGGGTGGCAAAAGCTTCTCCGGCTGCCGCCCGGTCTGCGGCCGTCTGCGCCTCGGCCCGCAGAGAACTCAGCTGCCCCTCATCCAAAGGAGTCTCCGTTCCGTCCTCCGCCACAGCGGTCTTGGCAAAGACAATCTGCTGTACCTCAATGACACGAGCCTCGTCATCGCTGATCTCGTCCTGCACCAGGGAGGAAATCTGATCTGCCAGCCGTCTTGCCATCTGATAATCCCGATAAAGCTGTTCCATCTCCTCCTGGGAAATTCCCAGATAGGTCAGCGCCTCCTCGCCCACAGAGCTCAAATAGGCAGAGGATGCCTCGGAAATCTGACGTTCCTCTTCATCGCTGAGAGAGATGCCCCGGCTTTCAGCCATTAAGGCCATGGATTTTAACTGCACCAGGAAATCCCGCAGTTCACTGCTCATATAATCTGCAAAGGTACTCCCGTCCTCCAGGGAAACCGACCATATTTTTTCTCCATAGGCCTGCTCGCACCGATTTTTCTGATTCATCAGAAATAACCTGGCCTCCGCCTCCGTACAAACCTTGTCCTCGATACGAAAAAGCTCCCCCTCACTCAGACCGCCCGTCAGACGAATTCTCACGTTGCCGCAGGCAGCAAAGCAGCCTGCAAGCGCCAAAACGAAGACGATCAGACCAATTATCAAACCTTTGTTCTTCATTTGTCCATCTCTTTCCGTCGCATTCCTGCCGCCGTCACTACAGTTTCTGCAGCAGTTCCTTTAGTACCTTTAATACGCCGTCCTGATCACAGCGGTCCGTTCCAAATCGGGCCGCCTTTTTCACCTCCGGCAGGGCATTCTCTACCGCATAGCTGTAGAAAGCCCGTCCCATCATTTCAATATCGTTTCTCTGGTCGCCAAAAACCATGGTCTCCTCCGGGGTCACCTCCAGACTGTCCTGCAGCTCCTCTATGGCCCTCCCCTTATTGACATCCTGCCTGTGCACATCCAGCCACATGGTCCCGGCCGTTACCACACTGTAGCGATCCTGCCATTCCTCGATAAAATCCCGAAAAGCCGTGTCCACCTGATGTCCGCTGTGATAAAAGCTCAAGGACACCACCTGATCGTCCACCGACAAAAGATCCTCTGTAATCTGACATTTCGTACCATAGCTGTCCATAATCCAGGAACGAAAATATTCATCCTTCGACTCCAGATAGCTGCGATTTACTCCGTTCAGCATAATCTCACACCCAGGCACCGTACGCATTTTCTGCACCATCCGGCGCATATCCTCCTGGTCCACATCCCAGTGATACAGCGTCCGGCTGCTGGTTGCGATAATTGCCCCGCCCAGGGCGATGAAAAAGACTTTGTCCTCCACCGGCTTAAAAAGACTGCTTATGCTGGAGGCCGGGCGGCCGCTGGCTATGGCAAACTGCACTCCCTTTTCCCGAAGCCGGCAAATCACTTCAAACAGCTCCGGATTAATATCTCTGCTTCCATCGGGCACCATGGTGCCGTCCACATCCGAACAAATCAACTTAATCATTATGCAAGTCTCCCCTTGATCTCCTGATAGAGTTTGCCGATGGGAAGCCCCATCACATTATAAAAGCTGCCGTCGATTCCCTCCACATAGGCCGCAAAAAGTCCCTGAATCCCATAGGCTCCCGCCTTGTCCAGAGGGTCCCCCGTGGCCACATAGGCCCGGATCTCTTCCTCGGTCATGGGGTAAATGCGCACCAGCGTCCGATCGGAAAAGGTATTTATCTCATCCCTGTCTTCGCCTTTTTCCAAAACGGTCACTCCGGTAAATACTTCATGAGAACGCCCCTGTAAAAGAGTCAGCATCCTCACCGCATCCTCCGCGTCGCGGGGCTTTCCCAGGATCTTTCCATCCAGAGCCACCACTGTGTCAGAGCCGATAACAAGGGAACCGGCCGGCGCCTGGGCGCCCACATCCTCTGCCTTCTGGCGGGACAGATCCTCTACGGTCAAAGCCGGATCTTCAAAACGGATGACCTCCTCTTTTGTGCTGGGAATCACCGTAAATTCCAAACCAATCTGCGTCAGCAGCTCCCTTCTGCGGGGCGAACCCGACGCCAATATGATAGGTTTCATTTTTCCTTCCTCCTGTCGTGCAATAAATACAGATATTCCTCAAAGCATACCCCGTCTGTTACCGGGATTTCCATCTCAATGGAACGCAGAATACAGCGCCGCACAAACTGAGACGCCTTTTTTACAGAATCGGCAAAGGGCACTCCATTTACCGCATCCGCTGCAATAATGGAGGCAAAGAGGTCTCCCGTGCCGCACCTTTCGGTACCCACACGCTGCGTCCTGAGGAAACGCAGATTTTCTCCCCGATCGTATACAAAATTAGCGATATACTCTCCCTGCCGGATACCGGTGATCACCACCTTCCCAGGTCCCATGGCCGACAGCTTCTGCGCCAGCTCCACAATCTCCGCCTTCTTCCATCCGGAGGGACGGTAGACCGTTTCCGTCAGAATGCATGCTTCTGTCAAATTGGGCGTCAGAATATCGGCCCTTCCCAAAAGCTCCCTCATCCTGGCGCACAGGGCAGGGGTACAGGTGGCATAGGCCCGCCCATTATCGCCCATAACGGGATCAATAACAACCTGTGTGCGCTCCGTGCGAAAATCGTCGATAAAGCCGGCCACAATCTCGATCTGCCTCTCCGATCCCAGAAAGCCGGAGTAAATTCCTTCAAATTCAAGATCTAACGTTTTCCATTTGTCGATATAAGCCGGCATCCGCTCCGTATAATCGTCAAAGAAATACTGGGGAAAGGCTGTATGATTGGAAAAAATCGCGGTGGGCACGATGCAGCACTGCACCTGCATAGCAGAAATAACCGGCAGAGCCACTGTCATGGAACAGCGGCCAAAGCCGGCAATATCCTCAATCACCGCGATTTTCTTCTGTCTGTTATGTGAAAGTTTCTGTGTCATATACTCCCTTCAGCTCTCTGGAAGCAGGCCTGCCTTGGCAAATACAGGACGCAGAGCCATATACAGGATAACTGCTGCCACAGCAGAAATCACTGCATTACTCCCGGTAGTAATAAAATTCCAGGTCAGCGCCACCTGGGCCGCAGGCTGTCCGATAATAAGCACTTTATATACATATCCCAAAAGAGGGTCCGCAATCACGTTGAATCCCAGTCCGCACACAGAGGCAATCACTGCCAAACGAAGTATTTTTCCTCTGTCCTTCTGCTGGTTGATATGGCCGATGCCATGAGCAATACCGCCGGCAATAAGGCCGATAAGCATTTTCAGGATAAAAGTTTTGGGCGCATAGATCACATAAACCGGGTCCAGCAAATCGCCGATGGTCATGCCGATAGCCCCGCCTAACGAACCGCTCATAGTGCCGGCCAGCAGCGCTCCCAGCACGCAGATTGTATTGCCCAGGTGAAAGGACGTGGCATCGCCTCCCGGCAGCATGATCTTAATCTGCAGAAATGTAAAAGCCACATAAGAAAGGGCCGCCAAAAGTCCCGTCATTGCAATTTTGTATACACTCTTATCCTTTTGCCTCATGATAGTCTCCTCACTTTTTAGCTGTTCTCACTTTTTTAACTGACAGCAGTCATGTACTCCCTATCATAAGAGGCTTCTGGCTTGTTTTCAATATCCAGTTTCTATTTTTTTGTTCAGTCCACTTTGTTCAATCACAGGATTCGATTGCAAGCATCGAACCTTCCCGGAAGGTCAGCATACCTTCCCTTTCAGCCAGTTCATTACTGACGCAGAGACTGCACTCCTTTCCCAGCGCCATATGATAATCCGTCAGCGGATATTTAAAACCGCGAAGAGTAATCCCGGTCACCTCAGCCGACAGCGGGATAAAGGAAATATAGGTAAATGGATTCTCCTCCCGGCAAAAGACCATGGGGCTTCTGGCCATCCGAACGCGGTTGTGAGCGTCCAAAAGACAGCAGTCCACTCCCTCCGCCTCTCCTTCCCGCAGCAGATGTATATTGGACAGAACATGATCCAGCCTGGTACCGGTAACCCCCATCAGAGTCAGCTTTTTCACGCCGGCTTCCCTGGCGATAAAAAAGGCCAGCTCCGTATCGCTCTGGTTTTTTTCCGGTCTGTGGCGCTCAAAACGTATGCCGGGACAACGGGAGAAATTCTCCAGGACCTCCGGCTTTACTGAATCAAAGTCTCCCACAGCCACATCCGGGATAAGCTTCGCAGCCTCCAAGGCCTCCAGGCCCCGGTCCGCCGCAATCAGCAGACCGCCCTTTGCCTTTAGAATGGCCGCCTCGCGCACAAGCTGGTCAATATCGATGGCGCCTCCTGCCACAATCAGCGCCTCCTGAGCCTGCAGGCAGGCGCAGGAGGCCTCTCTCGCATCGTCGTGTAAAAATGTCCCGCTCACTGCTCTCTCTCCAATATATCCAGGAAAGCTCTCACATTAGCCGTCAGATCCCCTTCAAAGACAGCTGAGCCGGCTACCAGCACGTTGGCCCCGGCCGCAAGGATCTCTGCCGCGTTGGACAGCTTTACGCCGCCGTCCACTTCAATATCTGCCGACAGTCCCCGGCTGTCGATCATACGGCGCAGATCGCGGATCTTGTCCGTCACGTAGGGAATATATTTCTGCCCGCCGAAGCCGGGATTGACCGACATCAGAAGCACCATCTGAAGCTTTGGCAGCACATATTCCAGAGCCGACAGGGGCGTAGCCGGGTTCAGAACCACTCCCGCCTTTTTTCCGCAGTCATGAATCTGCCCGATAACCCGATCCAGATGGGTACAGGCCTCGGCATGGACTGTGATAATGTCCGCTCCGGCCGCAGCCACCGCCTCCACAATGCGCCCCGGGTCTTCCACCATCAGATGCACGTCAAAAACCTTGTCTGTATAAGGCCGAATCGATGCAATCACCGGCATTCCAAAGGAAATGCTGGGCACAAAACGGCCATCCATCACATCAATATGCACATACTCAGCCCCGGCCTCGCCGATCTCCTTAAGCTGACGGCCCAGGATGCCAAAGTCCGCTGACAGTATGGAAGGAGCTAAAATATTCATCCTTAATATCTCCTTTGCTGTTTCAATTCCTCATAAAGCGCACGATAACTTAAATATCTTTCCCGCGGGATCATCCCGGCTGCCACCGCCGCCTTCACGGCGCAGTCCGGCTCCTCCATATGAACGCAGCCCTGAAAACGGCACTTCCCTTCAAACGGAGCAAACTCCGGAAAATAGACCCGAAGCTGGGATGCCTCCACCGCGGCAGGATAAACGCTGCTGAAACCTGGCGTATCAATCAGAAAGGTCTCATCCTCCGCCCAAAAAACCTCTGCATGGCGGGTCGTATGCCGTCCTCTGCCTATTTTCTCGCTGACGCTGCCGGTCTCCATCTGCGCCTGGGGCACCAGGAGATTCAGCAGGGTGGACTTGCCCACACCGGAGGGACCGGCTAACACTGTGGTCTTTCCCCGCAGGATATTCCTCACCGCATCGATCCCCTCGCCCTTTTTGCTGCTGATGGACAAAAGCGGATAGCCTGACGCCCGGTAACGGGCAAAGCGCTCGTTCTCCTGAGCCATCTCCTTCAGATCCGCCTTGCTGAAACAGATCACACAGGGCACTTCCCGCTCTTCCATCATTACCAGAAATCGGTCCAGAAGAGAATAATTGGGGTCCGGCTCCCTAGATGCAAAAATAACCAATGCCTGATCCACATTGGCCACAGCCGGGCGGATCAGTTCATTGGTTCTGGGCAGAATTTCACGGATATTGCCGGTCTGCTCCCCTTCATCCAGCACATCAAAGACCACATTGTCTCCCACTAACGGCTTTATCTTCTGATTCCGAAAAATCCCCTTGGCCCGGCACTCATAGATTCTACTATGTCCGTCATGGACATAGTAGAATCC
>CALWLM010000147.1 GCA_944381515.1 uncultured Lachnospiraceae bacterium
GTACGCCGGAGCAGAGCAGCGTTCAGACAGGAACAGACGGGCAGGCCGAGGGACAGACGGAGGCCGCAACGGAAAATCAGGTGCAGGAGACGGAAAGCGGCAGCAATATCCTGATTGTATATTTTACGGCGGCAGAAAACAGCGGTGTGGAAGCCGTATCCTCTGCCAGTTATACAACGATAGATGGAGAAGCCGTAGGCCGTGTGCGGGCCGTGGCGGATATGATTGAGCAGGAGACTGGGGGAGACCTTTTTGCCATTCAGACTTCTGTGGTTTACCCGGCTGACGGCGAGGCGCTGATTGATTATGCGGCGGAGGAACAGGACGAAGAGGCCAGGCCGGAGCTGACTTCTCATATTGAGAATCTGGACCAGTATGACACCATTTTCATCGGGTATCCGACCTGGTGGTACGATATGCCCATGGCATTGTACAGTTTCTTTGATGAATATGATTTTTCTGGAAAGACGATTATTCCTTTTAACGTGCACAACGGGAGCCGTTTCTCCGATACCATAAGCACCATTGAAGAATTGGAGCCGGATGCGCAGGTGGTGGAAGAGGGCTTTACAGTCAGCGAAAATGATGTGGCCGATGCTGCGGCAGATGTGTCTGCCTGGCTTGGAGAGCTGGGATATTGAAAATGAAGAGAATTGTCCGGTGGAGCGGTATAGTTTGCCTCTGCCTGCTTCTGTCAGCCTGCGCCGGAGCGCAGGGCAGAGGGACTGATACGACGGTGGGAGAAGCAGAGCGGGAGGACGCGCTGAAGGAGCAGACGGCGCAGGAAGAGACGCCAGAAGAGGCAGAGAAAACCGGGATTCAGGAAGTAAGGGCGCAGGCGGTGGTCTACACCTCTCTGTCTCCGATGCTGGATACCTTTGTCATCACCTACAATGACGAGGTGGTACTGCCGCAAAAAGACGCGCAGGAGTTATATTCCTTTGAGGACAATGGTGAGTCCAGAGAGATTGTCCAGGTAAGCGTAAGCCGGAGTGATCCAATGGAGGATGGAGCGGTGCAGTCGGAATCATTTGCTGAAAACGGGCAAATGGCAGGACGATACGTCGTTATCCGGCTGGCTGCGCAGGAGAATCCGGACCCATCTGCCGGCGATGCCTGGCGTGCTGACAGCACAGCAGGACGTACCGTTTTGTGGACGGGCTCTCATTCGGAGCTGCGGATGGATTACGAAGGGCTTACCCTGACCCAAAACTTCGACGCAGTAAATGCGGAGGGAAGTCTGATACAGGCGGCAGGGCCGGTTCCTGCTATCGGCTGGGAAGACATTGCCTGGCCGCAGCTGGAAGGCTTTGTCGTGGACAGCGTATTGGCGGGAGATACGGGAGAAATCCACTACAGTTATCGTCTGCCCAGGGATTATGATCCATCGGGAAGTTATCCGATGATTGTCACTCTGCCCGGCTATAACGGGCTGCTGCTTTCGGATAATGCAAGCGACAGGGGTGTAAATATTTACGCCGATTATACCGTGATTCCCTGGGCCGAGGCCAGCGAGGAATTGATTATTCTGTCGCCGCAGCTGACCGGCTGGGGCGAGGAGTCAGCCAGGCAGACCATAGAGCTGACGGAGTATTTCCTGGAAAATTATGCAGTGGACCCTGACCGCGTCTACGGAGCGGGATACTCGGCCGGCGGAGAAACCATGTCGCAGGTCATGGGGATGCGGGCAGATTTATTTGCGGCTTATCTTCATGGCAGTTCTCAGTGGGACGGCAGCTTTGATACGGCTGCGGAGAATGGAACCGCTGTGTATATCCTGATGGCAGAGAACGATGATTATTACGGCAGGGACCGGGCGGCGGCTGCTTACGAGGGCCTGCAGGACA
Organism: uncultured Lachnospiraceae bacterium; assembly: GCA_944381515.1. Taxonomy (GTDB): domain Bacteria; phylum Bacillota; class Clostridia; order Lachnospirales; family Lachnospiraceae; genus RGIG7193. Next base: position 1,848 of record CALWLM010000147.1, read on the forward strand.
GCTATGAGGCGCAGGGAATGAAAGAGACGGAGATCGACAGTCTGCTTAGGCTGGATCTGCGTCCGGATGAATATTTCAATGTTTATGGACTTTACAGTTATCATGCGGCAGGAATGGCAGCTCTGAATGATCCGCAGATCATCCAATGGATACTGAGCAAAACAAAGTGAGAATATATTACGCAGCGTATATGCTATGAGTAAGGGCACTGGGAAAGGTGGTTATGGCTATGGAATATGTAACATTGAACAATGGAGTGAAAATGCCTCAGCTGGGCTTTGGAGTTTATCAGATTACCGACCCGGCACAGTGTGAGCAGGCGGTAAAGGACGCAGTGAGCGAGGGATACAGATTGATCGATATGGCGGCTTCCTATGGCAATGAGGAGGCTGTAGGCCGGGCGATCCGCAGCTGCAATGTTCCCCGGGAAGAGCTGTTTATTACGACCAAGCTGTGGATCAGCGATACGACCTATGAGGGAGCCAGGAAGGGGTTTGCCCGTTCCATGGAAAAGCTGGGACTTGATTATCTGGATCTTTATCTGATTCATCAGCCTCTGAATGATTATTATGGAGCCTGGAGAGCCATGACGGAGCTGTATCATGAGGGGAAAATCCGCGCCATTGGCGTATGCAGCTTTTATCCGGACCGGCTGGCCGATTTGATTGCTTTCAACGAAGTGGCGCCGGCAGTAAATCAGGTGGAGGCCAATGTGTTTTTCCAGCAGACAGAAGCCCAGAAATATATGCAGTCCAAAGGCGTACAGATGGAAGGCTGGGCTCCTTTTGCCGAGGGCAAAAATAATCTGTTTGGCAATGAGGTTCTGAAAGATATCGGCGAGAAGTATGGAAAGAGTGTGGCTCAGGTGGTGCTGCGCTGGCTTTTGCAGCGGGGAATCGTCTGCATCCCCAAGAGCACAAAGAAGGAACGAATGGAGCAGAATTTTGATGTGTTCGATTTTGTGCTGAGCGAGGAGGATATGGGACGGATTGCTGCGCTGGATACCGGCAGCAGCGCGTTCTTTAATCATCGTGACCCTGCCGTAGTAGAAAACCTGGCCGGACTGGTCCGCCGCCTGTAATAAGGAGAAAAGAGGACTATGAAACCCAAAGCAATGATTCGGATTGTTGTGGACTGCGCCATGACCGTGCTTTTGATGCTGCTGATGGCTTCGGAACTTCTGGGCCGCTTTGCTCATGAGTGGATTGGAACGGCCATGTTTATTCTGTTTATTCTTCATCATATACTGAATCGCCGATGGACGAAAAGCCTCCTTCGGGGACGGTATACGCCCTACCGGATGCTTCAGACGGTTTCGGCGGCTTTGGTACTCTTTACCATGTGCTGTTCGCTGGTGGGCGCTCTTATTATGTCCCGTCATGTATTTGCCTTCCTTCCGATTCATGGAGGGCGCAGTTTTGGAAGAGTGGCCCACTTAATCGGAGCATATTGGGGATTTGTACTGATGGCTTTTCACCTGGGAATCCATTGGAATGGGATGCTGGCAGTGGGCAGGAGGATGGTGAAACCGTCGCAGACGCGGTCTCGTATTCTGCGAATTCTGGCGGCGGTTATGGCCCTTTACGGAGTCTATGCCTTTTTTGCCCGCAGCATTCCTCAGTATATGTTTCTTCGGACGCGGTTTGTGTTCTTTGACTACGAAGAACCGATTATCTTCTTTTTCTTCGATTATCTGGCAGTGATGATATCCTTTGCCTGGCTGGGATTTTATGCGGCCCGGGCGGCGCAGAGGGGAACAAAGATAAAAATGCGGGAAAAAGAAGCGGCGAAAATGCAGGAAAGAAAAGCGGCAAAAATGCAGAAATAAAGAAAGGAAAGCCCCCGGAATGGAAGAAATCCGGGGGCCTTTGCCGTCTTTATCTTTGGTGAAGAATTGGCGGCTGCAATTCTTCGGTTTTTATCTGCCGATTTCGTCGCGGGTCTCGCAGAAGCATTTTACGACTAAATCGATGTCCTCCTTGGTATGGCTGGCGCAGACCTGTGTGCGGATTCTGGCCCGTCCCTTGGGTACCACAGGATAGGAGAAGGCTACCACGTAGACGCCCTTTTCCATCATTTTGGCGGCGTATTGAGCGGCCAGATGCTCGTCGTAAAGCATTACGGGAACGCAGGGATGGACGCCCTCGATGATATCGAATCCATTTTCAACCAGCTGGCTGCGGTAGTAGGCGGTCACCTCTTCCAGATGGTCGCGCAGCTCGGTGCTCTCCTCCAGCATATTGAACATTTCGATGCTGGCGCCGGCGATGGCGGGAGCCAGGGAATTGGAGAACAGGTAAGGACGGCTTCTCTGGCGCAGCAGATCGATGATCTCACGCCGTCCGGAGGTATAACCGCCGGAGGCGCCTCCCAGAGCTTTGCCCAGAGTGCCGGTGATAATGTCCACCCGGCCCTCTACGCCGCAGTATTCCGCCGTTCCGCGGCCATGCTTTCCGACGAAGCCCACGGCGTGGCTGTCGTCCACCATTACCAGGGCATGATATTTGTCCGCCAGATCACAGACGCCCTTCAGATTGCAGATGATGCCGTCCATGGAGAAAACGCCGTCGGTGGCAATCAGCTTGATCCGCGCGCCATCGGCATCAGCCGCCTGAAGCTTGGCCTCCAGATCTTCCATATTGTTGTTTTTATAGCGGTAACGTTTGGCCTTGCACAGACGAACGCCATCGATGATGGAAGCATGGTTGAGCTCATCGCTGATTACGGCGTCCTGATCGGTGAGAATGGTTTCAAACAGGCCGCCGTTGGCGTCAAAGCAGGAGGAATAGAGGATGGTGTCATCGGTGCCCAGAAAGTCCGAAATTTTCTTTTCCAGCTTTTTGTGAATATCCTGTGTGCCGCAGATAAAGCGCACAGAGGCTACGCCGAAGCCCTTCTCGTCGTAGGTTTTCTTGGCTGCGTCGATCAGACGCTTGCTGTCGCCCAGTCCCAGATAGTTGTTGGCGCACATGCACAAAAGCTCTCTGCCGTCCTCCATTGTTACCCGGGAACCCTGGGGGGATACAAAGGGGGCCTCTCCTTTGAACAGGCCGGCGGCCCGAATCTCATCCACTTCCTTTGCGTAGATGCTCAAAATATCATCTTTACGTGCCATATTCCGTCTCCTTCTTCCTAATTAGTCATTGATATGGGACCAGTCCAGAATCACCTTGCCGGACTGTCCGGAAATCATAGCCTCGAAGCCCTTCTCATAATCACGGATATCAAAACGATGGGTGATGATGGGCGAGATATCCAAACCGGCCTGTATCATTGTGGACATTTTGTACCAGGTATCCCAGACCTTGCGGCCATAGATTCCGCGGATATTCAGGCCGTTGAAGATTACGGTCTCAAGATCCACCACCGCTTTTGTTCCCTGGAGTCCCAGAAGGGCGATCTTGCCGCCATGCTTCATATTGTGGATCATATCGGAGAGACCGGCCTGGCTTCCCGACATCTCCAGACCGATATCAAAGCCTTCGGTCATACCGATGGAATACATCACATCCTGAAGCTTCTCTTCTTTCAGATTCACGGTTCGGGTAGCGCCAAGCTTGCGGGCAAGGTCCAGACGATAGGGATTCATATCTGTCACAACCACATGTCTGGCACCGGAAAAATTGGCGATGGCAGCGGCCATGATTCCGATGGGGCCGGCGCCGGTAATCAGCACGTCCTCGCCCAGCATATCGTAGGAGAGAGCTGCATGGGTGGCGTTGCCAAAGGGATCAAAGATAGCGTAGAGCTCCTCGGGAATAGCGGGATTGCAGGGCCACACATTGGAGGCGGGGATTACCAGGTATTCGGCGAAGGCTCCGTTTCGGTTTACGCCAACGCCTTTGGCATCCTTACAGTTTTCCTTGTGACCCTCCAGGCAGTTGCGGCATTTTCCGCAGGTGATATGGCCCTCGCCGGATACCAGATCGCCGATCTGGTACCCCTGAACGCCGGCGCCTACCTCTGCCACTTCCCCCACATATTCATGTCCTGCCGTCAGGCCGATGGGAATGGTGTGCTGCGCCCATTCGTTCCACTGATAGATATGTACATCTGTACCGCAGATGGCGGTCTTGTGAATCTTGATCTTTACGTCGTTGGGGCCCACCTCCGGAACGGGTACGCGCTTCATCCAGAGACCCTGCGCCGGCTGTTCCTTTACCAGAGCCCACATCGTCTGATCACTCATAGGTATTCTTCCTCCATAGAAATAAGATTTTAAATCCTCTGATTACATAGTACCCCAAAGCAGGAATGTTTTCAACCGTTTTAGAAGGGGGAAAACGTATTGAATTCAGACGAATTAAATAGTCACATATTGAATTAAATGTTCATCTGTGATACCTTATAGCTGTTGAAAAATCATGCGGTGCAGACCGGAGACAGATAAAGCGGCTGGCATTGAGGCCGCAGAATGGGAGATTTTTTGTATTTATGGAGATAGAGAAAGCAGATGAGAGTCTGGTGCTGGAGACTGCCATGGAGGCAGGCCATATTCTGTTGGAAAATGGAGCGGAAATTTTTCGGGTGGAGGAGACGATGGATCGGATCTGCCGCCATTTTGGGGTAGAATCGAACAATTTCTTTGTACTGAGCAACGGGATCTTTGCTACGGGCGGCGATGGGAAGGAGAGAACCTTTGCCAAGGTTCAGCATATTCCGGTGAGAGCGGCCAGACTGGACCGGGTTGTAGCGGTTAATCAGCTTTCCAGGGAAGTGGAAGAGAAGGGGCTGACCATTGAGGAGGTGCGGGACCGCCTCGGGCAGATCCGCAGTATGCCCGGCAAATCAAAAAGAATGCAGATCCTGGCCTCCGGCATCGGAAGCGGATGCTTTTGCTATCTGTTTGGCGGAAGTCTGGCAGACAGCATGGTGGCCTTCCTGGCAGGCATTATATTGTATGCCTATTTGTTAAGGGTGAGGCCCCATTTGTCGAAAATTGTGGGAAACATCGGAGGCGGAGCTTTGGTGACCTTGATCTGTATCCTTTGCTATAACCTGGGGTTAGGGGATCAGCTGAATCACATGATAATTGGTTCCATCATTCCGCTGATTCCGGGAGTCCCTTTTACCAACGGGATACGGGATATAGCCGATGGAGATTATATATCGGGCGCAGTGCGGCTGCTGGATGCGATCCTGGTCTTTTTGTGTATAGCCATCGGCGTGGGCGTCATGTTTACAGTATACCGCCGGTTTGCGGGAGGTGCGATGTTATGAAGATGGCGGGCGAGATTATAGCGGCGGCTGTGGGGACAGTGGCGTTTTCCCTCATTTTCGGCGTGCCGAGAAAGTATTATCCGTATTGTGGACTGATCGGCGCGGCAGGGTGGTTTGCCTATGCTATGCTCTATAATTCCGGGGTCTGTACGGCCACGGAGGCTACCTTTCTGGCCACGGTTCTGGTGGTTCTTCTGTCCCGCTTTTTTGCGGTCAGAGAGAAATGTCCGGTAACGGTATTTCTGATTTCCGGCATATTCCCTCTGGTGCCGGGAGCCGGAATATATTGGACGGCCTATTATCTGGTGACCGACCGGGTGGATCTGGCTCTGGGAGTTGGCTTTGATGCGGTGAAGGCGGCGGTTGCCATTGTTCTGGCCATTGTGACGGTCTTTGAACTGCCTTACCGTTTCTTTCGGCTGGCCAAAAGGAGAGAGCCATAAAAAAGGACCAGAAAAGCACAGGAAAAGATCAGCCGGATGACGGGTTGAGAGACGACCGGGGTGAGAAACATCCCGGTAATTTTTTTGGAAAGAAAGGCGGCAATTCCCAGGGCGCCCAGAGGGCGAAGCAGATGATGAAAGGCGTCATAGCTTATATGGGCCAGGCGCCTTACGGCGGCAAAGTGAAGGATGGTGAGCAAAAGTTCTCCAAAGAGAAGGCCGTACAAATAGCCCTGGATTCCGATCAGGGGAACGAGGACCAGGATAAAAACAAGCTGCGTGCCAAGGCAGGCAATATTGTGGATAAAGGTTGCGCGGGTGCGTCCCAGGCCGTTTAAGATACTGCCCAGGGTGGTGGAGAGATAGAGAAAAGGGCACAGCCAGGCCAGGGTGGTGATGTAGCTGCCGGCCAGCGTGCTGGAAAAAAGGATTTCACCCATGTCCGCTCCGTAAAAGAGAAAGAGTCCGGTGCAGAGAATCCCCAGGTACAGACTGCAGGTGACGGTGCGGCTGGCGGTCAGATCAATACGCTCCTGATTGCCCAGAGACTGCGACTGGGCCATGTCCGGCAGCAGCATGACGGAGACGGAATTGATTACCGCGGAAGGGAAAAGGATAAAAGGGTAGGCCATTCCGGTCAGCACACCATATATACTCAGGGCCTGGGTGTCGGTCAGGCCATAGAGCTTTAAGCGGCTGGGGATTAAAACGGCTTCCGCGCTTTGCAGAAGGCTCAGGCAGAGCCTGGTAGCTGCCAGCGGCAGAGCCAGGGTGACAATACCGGGCAGGTAGGAAAGCGGCGAACGGGGGGCGTTTGTCTTTCCGCGGCGGATCAAATAGGAGGTGCCGGAAAAGCACAGAGAGGCAAATTCACCGCATACCATACCCCAGACGGCTACAATTACCGTCACCTCCCGTCCCTGTGCGGTCATCACCGAGGAGATCAGAAAAACGGAGATAACCCGGACCGCCTGTTCAGCCAGCTGGGCAAAGGCGGGAATGTAAGCCTTCTGGAGGCCATAATAGTAGCCGCTGATGCAGCAGTGCAGAGAGCTTACCGGGACCGTCAGAGCCATCAGACGCAGCAGCTCGCCGCATCGGGGCTCCAGAAGGATACGATCCGCGATGATCTCAGATCCCGTATACAGGATAAATGCGCAGGCGCAGGCCAGAGAGAAGGAAAGAATCAGACCGGCCACAAGGACCGATTCCGGAGAGCCGCCTCCGGCAGAGGCTTTTGAAGAGCGGCCGTCACGTCCGGCAGAGCGGGGGATTACATTCTGAGCCGCCACATAGCGGGAGATGGCTGTCTGCACCGGACCGCAGCATAAGGAAAAGCAGACGCCGAAAACGGGAGAGATCAGCTGATAGACGCCTATCCCCTCGGCTCCGATCTGCTGGGACAGAAAGATACGGTAAAAAAAGCCGATGATTCGGCTTAAAAATCCGGCCAGGGTCAGCACAATGGTGCCGGTCAATATGGGATTATGTTTCCAGCTGGGCAAAGAGGAGGGCATGGCAGGCTCCGTCGCAGATGATTGATACAGTTTATGAGACGGAAAAGGCGGATATGACGGAGCCTGGCCGGATCTGTGTATCGGAAACCGTCACAGTGAAAGAAGAGAGACAGCCTCATAAAGGGAAGGGAGGACGGCAAAGGCGCCTTCGCGCACATCGTCTGTGGGCTGCTTAATGTCCGGTACGATAATGTAAGAAATCCCGGCTGCTTTGGCTGCCCGGCCTCCGTTGACAGAATCTTCAAAAATAATTGCTTCCTCAGGAGCGGCATGTCCCAGCTGACAGGCGTGCAGAAAGATGTCCGGCGCCGGCTTGCCGTGGGAAACATCGGCGCTGGTGATCACGAAATCAAAATAGTCCAGAACACCGGCTGCGCGAAGGAGCCTTTTGGCCCGGCTGCGTTCGGTGGAAGTGGCGACAGCCAGACGTACGCCCGCGGCAGACAGAGCCTGCAGCAGTTCGCAGAGACCTTTTTTGACCGGAACGCCGTTTTGGCACATATCGTCCACTGCGTCTGCCGTTGCCTGGGACATGAGCCGGTGAACTTCTTCATCGGAGTGGCAGCTCTGATTAAAGCGCTTCATATCTATAGGCAGCGCTGTGCCGATGACGTCGTAGAGAGCCTGCATATCAATCGGAATACCCAGCCTGCCAAACAAAAGCTCGGCATCATCGCAGTATCTGCGTTCTGTGTCAAACATCAGTCCGTCCATATCAAAAATCGCAAGTTTCAGCTTTTGGTTCATTGGATTCCTCCTGAGGGTGTAAGTGCTAAATCAAGTATACACCATTCATGAAAAAAACGGGAGCTTTTATTAATTACAGCCTCCAGATCAAAGCCTTCAGATCAAAGCCGCTGAATCAAAGCTTCCATATCCTCCGGCGGTCCGGCCTGAAAGCACAGGGGCTCGCCGGTGAAAGGCTGACGGCAGGATATCTGCGCAGAATGGAGGGCGGCGCGGCTCAGGCCGCCGCTGCCCTCCGTGCCGTACAGAGAATCGCCAAGCAGAGGATGTCCCAGCCAGGCCATGTGGACGCGGATCTGATGGGTGCGGCCCGTGTGCAGCCGGAGCCGCACAAGAGAATATTCGGAGCCTTTTTTCAGAAGCTCGTAGTCGGTGACGGCCCGGTCGCCGTCGGGGCGGACCTGGCGCAGGATAATGGAATTGTCATTTCGCCCGATGGGTACGTCCACGGTACCGCGGGCGGAACCCGGGCAGCCCTCAACCAGGGCGAGATAGATGCGCTGGAGAGTGCCCTCCTGGCGCTGACGGTCAAAGGATGCGGCTGCCGCGGCATGTTTTGCGACGATGATTAAGCCGGAGGTGTCCTTGTCCAGACGGCCCACCGGCCTGACCACCAGATGCTTGCCCTGAGAACCGTAATATCCCACCAAAATATTGGCAAGGGAGTCGGTATAATGGCCGTGGCTCGGATGGACCACCAGCCCAGCCGGCTTATTGATCACCACCATGTCCTGGTCCTCGTATCGGATATCCAGAGTTCCCTTTACGGGAATCAGGTGATCGGAGCCTTTTTCGGCTGATTCCAGCGACAGTTCCAGCACCTCGCCGGCAGCCAGCACATGACGGACGGTCACATGAGCTCCGTTTACTAAAATTCCGTCCGGACGGAACTTCATCCGGCTGATTTGTCTGGCGGACAGGGAAAAGCGCCGGCGAAGGATATCCTTCACCAGCATTCCCGCTTCTTGTTCTGTTATTATGCAGCGAATCTTTCGTTCCATATCTGTCTTCTGCTTCCTGTTTCTGTTTCTTTTTCATCTAAATGGATCTGCTGTTATGATCCTGCAAGTTTTTCGGGTTGTCAAAATGGCTGCTGATTACGGATTGCGGATTACCAGCGTACTCGATAGCCCTGCTCCCGGAGTTCGGATTCCAGCTCCTCCCGGTCTGCATCATTGTTATCACAGCAGGCGCAGCTTCCATCAGGAAGCATCACCGTGTAATAGTTGCCCCAGTAATGAAATTCGGCTCGCATTGTCATAGGTGATATCCTCCTTATCTTTGATGAGGACAGTATACCATTTAACGTGTCCGAAAAAACGGACTCGGTTGGATTCCCCATCAAAAAATATTGGGATTTTCAGCCGAATTTCTTTTCCAATATACGGATGCCCTGGTAGAGGACCGTGGACAGCAGGCAGAGAATAACAATGCTCATCAGCATCCAGTCCATTCGGAAGGTCTGCGAGGAATAAATAATCAGATAGCCGAGTCCTGCCTTGGCTGAGAGAAACTCGCCAATGATCACGCCTACCAGACACAGCCCCACGTTTACCTTCATGTTGCTGATAATCATGGGGATGGAGCCGGGAACGATTACCTTGAACATCACGTCCTTTTTGGACCCCCCCAGGGAATAAATCAGCTTGACCTTATCGCCATCGATTTCCCGAAAGCCGGTGTGAAGGGTGATAATAGAGCCGAATACAGCCACCGATACCGCAGCTACGATAACGGTTCTCACATTATTGCCCAGCCACACGATAAGGAGCGGCGCCAGAGCGGATTTGGGCAGGCTGTTGAGCATGACCAGATAGGGCTCCAGTACTTCGGAAACGGAGGGAAAGAGCCACAAAAGGATGGCGGCCATAAGTCCGAAGAGGGTGACTGCCAGAAAGCTTATAAGGGTTTCTCCCAAAGTTACGCCCAGATGGAGCCAGAGACTCCCGTCTGCGATCATCTGCCAGGCGGTCAGGACAATCCGGCTGGGACTGCTGAAGATAAAGGAGTTGATCAGACCTGTGCGGGAGGCAATCTCCCAGGCAGCTAACAGAAGAATCAGCAGCAGGCAGCGCAGCAGGAGGATTTTTTTATGATGAAAATTTCGATCCTGCAGGAATTTTTGCTGAGCGGCGGAAATCTTATCCATATTGTTTCAGCTCCTTCCATATCAGATTGAAATAATGAGAAAACTGTTCCGCATTTCGCTTCTTCAACGGGGTATCATACTCGTCAGGAAAAGAAACCGGAATAATGCTTTTCACTTGTCCCGGCCGTTTGCTCAGCACAATAACACGATCGGCCATGCTGATCGCTTCGGAGAGATCGTGTGTCACCAGAATGGCTGTCTTGCCCTCCCGCCGAATAATCATCCCGATATCATCGGCCACTTCCAGCCTTGTCTGGTAGTCCAGGGCGGAAAATGGTTCATCCAAAAGCAGTAGCTCAGGGTCCAGAGCCAACGTGCGAATCAGGGCGGCCCGCTGCTTCATTCCGCCTGACAGGGCGGAAGGCTTCATTCCGGCAAACGCCGACAGTCCGTAGGTCTCCAGCATTTGTTCCACCCGCCGACGGTTTTCGGCCGTCAGCTTCTTTTGTATCTCCAGCCCCAGAAGCACATTATCATACACCGTACGCCATTCAAAAAGATGGTCTCGCTGCAGCATATATCCGATGCCCGGGGAACCGGCAGCTGTCGGCTTCCCTGCCATGGTGATCGCGCCGCTTTCCGGCTGGATCAGCCCGCATATAAGAGAAAGGAGAGTGGATTTGCCGCAGCCTGACGGACCGACAATTGCCGCAAACTCTCCGAAGCCGACAGAAAAAGAAATGTCACGAAGCGCCAGCGTTTCTCCGCCCAGGGTGTGGTAGGAGAAGCTTACATGGCTCAGAGATAACATTGCATCCATGGATACTCCTTTTATGTTTTCTATATTTTATAGTATGGATGCAGCTGCGGGATGTGCAAGACAAAGGACCGGTACGCTTTCTGTCTGGAAAACGCCCGGCCCCGTTAAGCCTGATGGAGAAACGTTTAGGATTCCGGTTGGGATTCTTCCTCGCGCCAGCCTTTGCAGACGTCCACCCAGCTGGTGGCGTTGGCGTATTTTTCCAGTTCATCACAGGAAAGCTCGATGGCGCTGGCAGCATTTCCGCAGGCGGGAAAAACCGTTTCAAAGCGCCGCAGAGACTCGTCCAGGTAAACGGCCTCGACGGTATCGTTGACGGCAAAGGGACATACGCCTCCGATATCATGGCCTACCAGATGGGATACTTCCTCGGGAGAGAGCATTTTCGCCTTCATGCCAAATGCTGCTTTAAAGCGGCTGTTGTCGATTTTGGCGTCGCCTGCCGCAACGATCAGAATGCACTTGTCCCCGGAACGGAAGGAGAGAGTTTTGGCGATCCTCTGTCCGGCTACGCCCAGGGCCTGAGCAGCCAGGGCCACAGTGGCGCTGGAGGTCTCAAATTCCTGTATTCTGTCTTCTATATTCCACTGGCGGAAATATTCCTTTACACGATTGATTGACATGATGAAAGTCCTTTCTGACAGAGTATAAGTTCTGTCTCCTCTGTCTCCGGCGTGCAGGCCGGCAAAAGATTCTTTAATTTTGTGGATATTATACTCCGCAAAAGATGGGATGACAAGAAAAATATTGAACTGCATACCAGTTCAAAATTTATTGCCGAATGCAAAAAACCCTTGCTTTTGCAAGGGTCTCAAAGCTACTGAGGGGACTCGAACCCCTGACCTGCTGATTACGAATCAGCTGCTCTACCAACTGAGCCACAGTAGCATTTATATCGGTCGTCCAACGCGACGTCCCATATTATACAACAGGAGAACGGAAGTTGTCAATACAGGAATTAAAAAAACTTCCAGGTCTTGAAAACGGCTGAGCTGAAAGGAGCGCCGCATAACAATTTTATCGAAAAACAATAAAATTAAATTGACTTTTGCCGCGTGCAAGGCTATAATAATCTCATTCATGACGGATCGCGGCTGTGCGGCAGCTGCGTTTGTTTATGCCTATATGGCGCCAATGCAGATTTTCACATATACTTCGTTTTGAAAAGGGAATAACACAGGAGGTAAGAGTTGTTATGCAGCAGAAAACGCTGGTGTCCTGGCTGAAGGCGATTATTATAGTTTTTGCCCTGTTACTGGGCGTGCTTTTGTTTCTGGTGGTGCCCACGATTGGACGCAGGGCTGTCATAAATACGCCGGCGGCTTCCTTTTTGTTCTGGCCCTGCCTGGTGGTCATATGGGTGCTGGGCGCTCTGGTTTATCTGATGCTTGTGGAGGCGTGGAAGGTTTGCGGACGGATTGGGCAGGGGCGTCCCTTTTGCGGAGAAAATGCGAAGTCCTTTGTCTATATCGCGCAGTATGCTCTGATTGACTGCGGGATTTTGTTTGCCGGGAATATTGTTTATGCAGCGGTCAGCGAGTGGAACGGACTGGGGGTATATCCGATGGAAGTTCCCATTTTTTCTCTGCTTCTTATTTTTATTGGTCTGGCTGTAGCCGTGGCGGCGGTCACTTTGTCCCATCTGATCTATAAAGCCAGCGATATGGACGAAGAAAATCGGCTTACGATTTGAGGTGACAAGATGGCGATACGATTAAATTTGGATGTAATGATGGCGCGGCGGAAGATGAGTCTGACAGAGCTGTCGGAAAAGGTGGGAATCACCATGGCAAATATGTCGATCCTGAAGACTGGTAAGGCGAAGGCTATCCGGTTTCAGACGCTGGATAAAATATGCGAAGCTCTCCATTGCCAGCCCGGGGATCTGCTGGAATATGTGGAGGAGGATGAGACAAATGCTTAAGAGAGAGGACGTACTGTCTCTGGGGTATTTGGCCAAAGCGAAATTCAACGGCTCTTACCGGGGAATGCGTTTTATGCTGGAGAAGGACGGCGAAGACGGATTGAAGGTATGGGCCTGGCCGGAGCCTTATGGGTTCGACTATACGCAGGAGGAGAAAAAAAGCTGTACTGTGACCTTTGACGACGAGGGCTTGGATCAGGCCATAGGCTGGCTCAATGAAATCTATGAACAGGTAAAAGCCAGGTGAGGAGCCTGGTTTTTTTGACGAATTTTTTGACTGTCTGCGGGAGGCGCTTTTTGGAGTATATTATTTGACAGTAACAAGGTTCCCTTCACAAAAGTGAAAATTGCAAATCTCCGCTCCTTATGGTAGAATTGTAGAGAATTTTAGGCAAGACCAAAAAGGGCATCGGGCGGATGCCTGGAAAACAGGAGGTTTTAGGGATATGGAACAGTATAAGCAGGAATTCATTGAATTTATGGTGGATTGCCAGGTGCTGCGTTTCGGGGACTTTGTGACCAAGAGCGGGAGAAAGACTCCTTTTTTCATCAATACGGGCTATTATCGCACGGGCAGCCAGTTAAAAAAGCTGGGACAATATTATGCAAAGGCCATAGCGGATCGTTTTGGGACGGATTTTGATATCCTTTTCGGACCGGCCTACAAAGGAATTCCTTTGAGCGTGACGGCTTCCATGGCTTTGTCGGAGGAGTATGGAGCGGAGATCGGTTACTGCTCCAACCGCAAGGAGATCAAGGACCATGGAGATAAGGGAATTCTGCTGGGAACTCCGATTGAGGACGGAGACCGGGTAGTGATTATTGAGGACGTGACTACCGCCGGGACCTCTGTGGAGGAGACCATGCCGATTCTGAAGGCTGCGGGCAGCGTGCAGGTCCTGGGTCTGGTTGTGTCGGTGGATCGAATGGAGAGAGGCAAAACGGAGCAGTCGGCCCTTCAGGAGATCAGCGCCCGTTACGGTATCCGCACTGCGGCTATCGTTACGATGGCAGAGGTGGTGGAGCATCTGTATAATCGTCCGTACAAGGGAAAGATTATTATTGACGACTCCATAAAGGCGGCCATTGACGCATATTATGAACAATATGGTTGCGCTAAATAAGTAAACTGGAGCAGACAAGGAGGCAAAGCGATGAATGAGAAAATCTTCAAGACGATGGGAGTAACCGGGGCCGGCGCTATTGCTGTAGGCATCGTGGTGCTGGTTGCGGGGCTGGCTACGGGAATTATCAGCATTGTCAATGGTAGTTTGCTGCTTAAGAGAAGGAAAGATGTCACATTCTAAAGAAGAACAGGAGCGCCGCCGCAGTCTGGTGGGCATTGTTTTGTTTGTCACCTATCTGGTGGCGCTGATGTACGTTATGTTTTTTGCGGAGATGCTGGGGAGGACGGAGGTAAACCGGGAATACAGCTATAATCTGCATTTGTTTCGGGAAATCGGACGTTTTCTCCGCTACCGGAATGTGCTGGGGATACGGGCCGTATTCTGGAATCTGGGCGGCAATGTACTGTGCTTTGTGCCTTTTGGCTTTTGTCTTCCCTGGCTGTTTAAAAGCCTGGACCGTGTTCATCTGGCCGTGCTTTTGTCTCTGTATCTGAGCCTGCTGATTGAGCTGACCCAGCTGTTTCTGCGGGTGGGCAGTTTTGACGTGGATGATCTGCTGCTCAATACGCTGGGCGGTCTTTTGGGCTTTATATGCTACCGGCTGTGGCGGAAAATACGCCGCCGGTATAACGAGGTGTCATAGATGATAAAAGGAAAATACACTTTTTCCCTGGTTTCCCTGGGGATCTTTGTGCTGGAGCTGGTTTTGATCGGCGTGTGTCTGTGGCAGACCACAGTGAGCCGGGGGCAGAGCGGTCTCTGGGTGGGATGCGTGGGGCTTCTTTCTTTTCTGGCCGGTCTGATTGGCTTTCGGATGGCCTGGATGGACCGGGAGCTTCTGGGAAGACTGTACCGTTTTCCCACGGTGATGATGGCCCTCCATTTGATTGTGCTGATTGTACTGGCGGCTCTGTATCTGTTGGGGCTGGTTTATTAGGAGGAAAGAGTGGCGGACATTTTAGAGTATATGAACAGCCGGCCTCAGTGGCTGGATGAGCGGCTGGAGCTTTCGAGGGAGGCTCTTGCGCGTTTTCTGGCAGAGGCGGATGGGCTGGAGGGGCTGACTGCCGGCGCGTTTTTGCAGGAGACGGCTCATTTTTTGCAGGACGTCCTCAGGGTTTTTGATCTGAAGGAGGCCCTTGTTTTGGAGGAGCTGCCGCCAGAGCAGCAAAAGGGCGTCTGGGAGCAGCTGGTTTATGCGCCGGTATGGCAAAGGCTTTCCGGCGGACCGGTATGTCCGGGAGATGAAGCGCTGGAGGCATTGCTGCGGGCCGCTGCGAGAGAGTGGAGGCTGGCCGGCGGCTGCGGTTTTCAGGGGCGGAAGCTGTCGCTTATAATCAGTCTGGAGCTGTTTTTACAGCTTGTCCAGCTGTTTGAAATGGAGCAAAAAGGAGAAGAGAGCCGGGGGGAGCTTACGGAAGCGGTGCGCCAGGCTCTCTATTATCATTTCAGCGATTACAGCGATGTGACGGCGGCTCAATATTGGCAGGATGTGCTGAGGGCCGGCGCTTATACGGAAGCGATAGAGACGTCCGGGCCGGAGGATCTTTTCGGGTTCTACCGCCTGAGCTGGCCCTGTGACGAAAATACCGCCCGCGAAGCACAGCGGGAGGCAAAGCGTCTGATGGGGTTGTCGGAGGCGGAATTGCTCAAAGAGGCAAAGGCCTGTGTGGAGGCGGGACGATATTTGCGCCGGGCCGCTTCGGAGGAGGCTTTGCCGCAGGACAAGGACAGCCGGGACGGGGCCTGTCAGGCAGGAGAGGCTTTGGCTGCCGTAAAGGTATATCCGGGCCGGGAACGATTGGCCAGGTGTATCTGCGGCCTGCTCAGGGCGCAGGGATACGAGCCGGTCTGCTTTCAGCCAGCGGAGACGATGATGAGCCGGGCTGCGGCCGGAGAACGGCCGGAGGAGCTTTTTTTGTTTCTCGACCGGGCCTTAAAGGAGCGCCGTGTGGCTGAGGAGAAGAATGCCCTGGAAGTATACCGGCAGGAGGCGGCTCGCCTTGCCTGCGCGGTCTGTGCGGGCCGGATAGCCGGGCAGGGGACAGAGCCGGGTAAGGACGCGGATTCGGCGGGCCAAAACGGGGAAGACGGGGCGGCCAGACGGCAGGAAAAAATCTACCGGGAGTTTTGTCAGGAAATCTCCGCCGTCAGGCAAAAGTTTTTCTCCGGATATTGACGGGAGCCGGAAAATCCGCAATAATAAAGGGGTAAACGCAGAGGGTAAAAACCCCAGATAACAAAATACAATGATCAAAGATCAAGAGAAGAGGAGTGTGCTATGGCAAAGGTAGGCATTGTAATGGGAAGCGATTCGGATCTGCCTGTGATGAGCAAGGCGGCCCAGATTCTGGAGCAGTTCGGCGTGGAGTATGAGATGACGATCATCTCGGCTCACAGGGAGCCGGACGTTTTCTATGAGTACGCTAAAACGGCTGAGGAGAAGGGCTTCAAGGTGATTATTGCCGGCGCGGGAATGGCGGCTCATTTGCCGGGCATGTGCGCGGCGATCTTCCCGATGCCTGTGATCGGAATTCCCATGCATACCAAGTCTCTGGGCGGCGTGGATTCCCTGTACTCCATCGTGCAGATGCCCACAGGAATTCCGGTGGCTACGGTGGCGATTGACGGCGGCGCCAATGCCGGTATACTGGCGGTGAAGATTTTGGCTACCTCTGATCCGGAGCTGCTTGGCAAGCTTAAGGATTATATTGCCGGAATGAAAACTGGTGTTATGAAGAAGGCGGAGAAGCTTTCCGAGCTTGGATACCAGAAGTACATGGAGCAGAAATAGAACGGTAAATAGAACTGACCGGAAATCGAACTGGAATCGGAAATAGGACCAGAACTGGAAACAGAACCGAAACAGAGTGAAAAATAAAGAAATGGATCAGGAGGGAGTATAATGCTGGATTACAAGAGCGCCGGCGTTGATATCGAAGCGGGGTATCGTTCGGTTGAGCTGATGAAAAAGCATGTGAAGGAGACTATGAGGCCGGAGGTCCTGGGAGGAATTGGAGGTTTTTCCGGAGCTTTCTCCATGAACGGATTTAAAAATATGGAAAATCCTACTCTGGTCAGCGGCACGGACGGGGTGGGAACCAAGTTAAAGCTGGCCTTTTTGATGGACAGGCATGATACGGTGGGAATCGACTGCGTGGCCATGTGCGTCAACGATATTGCCTGTGCCGGCGGAGAACCGCTGTTCTTTCTGGATTATATCGCCTGCGGCAAGAATGAACCGGAGAAGATCGCAGATATCGTAAAGGGCGTGGCTGATGGCTGCAAGCAGGCAGGAGCGGCTCTGATTGGCGGTGAGACGGCGGAAATGCCCGGGTTCTATCCGGAGGATGAATACGATTTGGCCGGCTTTGCCGTGGGTATTGTCGATCAGAAGGACATGATCGACGGCAGTACGGTACGGGAGGGCGATGTGCTGGTAGGCATGGCCTCTTCCGGCGTTCACAGCAATGGCTTTTCTCTGGTGCGCCGGGTGTTTACGATGACCAGAGAAGCTCTGGATCGCAGCTATGACGAGCTGGGCTGCACTCTGGGAGAGGCCCTGCTTCGTCCGACCAAGATCTATGTGAAGGCGCTGCGGTCCGTGAAAGAGGCGGGCGTGCGGATAAAGGCATGCAGCCATATCACCGGCGGCGGCTTTTACGAGAATATTCCCCGTATGCTGCCTGATGGGATGCAGGCGGTTATTGAAAAGAACAGCTACCCGATTCTGCCTATTTTCGGGATGCTGATGCGGGAGGGCGGTATCGCCGAGCAGATGATGTACAATACCTATAATATGGGAATTGGCATGGTTATGGCTCTGGACCCCGCCGATGTGGACCGGGCCATGGAGGCTGTAAGGGCGGCCGGAGAGATTCCTTATGTGATTGGCCGCATTGAGGCCGGAGAGAAAGGCGTGAAGCTATGCTGAGAGTCGGCGTTTGTGTATCCGGCGGAGGCACCAATTTGCAGGCTATTATCGATCGCGTGCAGGACGGTACCCTTGCGAATGTTTCTTTGGAAGTGGTTGTCAGCAACAACCGGAAGGCCTACGCCCTGGAACGGGCCAGGCAGAACGGAATACCGGCGGTGGCCCTGCCGCCGAAGGATTTTGAAAGCCGCGAGGAGTTTCACCAGGCCTTTCTGGAGCTTTTGGACAGCTATAAGCTGGATCTGATTGTGTTAGCAGGTTTTCTGGTAATCCTGCCGCCGCAGATGTTTCCGAAGTACAAAAACAGGGTGATCAATATCCACCCTTCCCTGATTCCCTCCTTCTGCGGCACCGGTTATTATGGGCTGAAGGTCCATGAGGCGGCCCTGGCCAGAGGGGTCAAGGTCACCGGAGCCACGGTTCATTTTGTGGACGAGGGGACGGACAGCGGGCCGATCCTGCTGCAAAAAGCCGTAGAAGTGCGCCCGGACGATACGCCGGAGAGCCTGCAGCGGCGGGTGATGGAGGAGGCGGAATGGATTCTGCTGCCCCGCGCCATTGAACTGATTGCCGCCGGACGCGTGCAGGTGAAGGATGGAAAGGCTTATATACGGGAGGAAGACAAATGAATGTGATGATAATCGGCAGCGGCGGCAGAGAGCACGTCATTGCGTGGAAGCTGTCTAAGAGTCCCCTGGTAGAGAAAATTTACTGCGCGCCGGGTAACGGCGGCATCGCACAGATTGCCGAGTGCGTGCCCATCGGCGTTATGGATTTTGACAGTCAGGTGGCTTTTGCCAAAGAGAATCATATCGATATGACCATTGTAGCCATGGACGATCCGCTGGTGGGCGGAGCGGTGGACGCCTTTGAAGCGGCCGGGCTTACCGCCTTTGGTCCCCGGGCGAATGCCGCAATTTTGGAGGGTTCCAAGGCCTTTTCCAAGGATTTGATGAAGAAATACCATATTCCCACAGCGGAATATGAAAATTTCACCGATGCGCAGGCTGCCTTGGAGTATGTAAAGACCTGCCGCCTGCCGGTGGTCTTAAAGGCGGATGGTCTGGCTCTGGGCAAGGGCGTGCTGATCTGCAATACCCGTGAGGAAGCGCTGAACGGGGTAAAAACCATTATGATGGACCGGCAGTTCGGCGATGCCGGCAGCTGTATGGTGGCGGAAGAATTCCTGACAGGCCGCGAAGTGTCGGTGCTGGCCTTTGTGGATGGCAGTACGGTGAAGGTTATGAGCTCGGCTCAGGACCATAAGAGAGCTCTGGACGGAGATCAGGGGCTCAATACCGGCGGCATGGGCACCTTCTCGCCCAGTCCCTTTTACACGGAGCAGATCGACGAGATCTGCCGCCGGACGATCTATCAGCCTACGGTGGACGCCATGAGGGCTGAGGGCCGGCCCTTTAAAGGCGTGCTGTTTTTTGGACTGATGCTGACGGCCGATGGCCCGAAGGTGCTGGAATACAATGCCCGTTTCGGTGATCCAGAGGCGCAGGTAGTCCTGCCCCGTATGAAAAATGATCTGGTGGAGGTCTGCCAGGCCTGCATTGACGGGACTTTGGATCAGATAGATCTGCAGTTTGAAGACAATGCGGCGGTCTGCGTGGTGCTGGCCAGCGACGGTTATCCGGTCCGCTATGAGAAGGGCTTTCCCATCCAGGGACTGGACCAGGTGGCTGCCAGGGAGGCCGACGGTTATTACGTCTTCCATGCCGGAACCAAAAAGACGGAGGAGGGCGTTGTGACAAATGGCGGCCGGGTCTTGGGTGTCACGGCCAA
>CALWLM010000148.1 GCA_944381515.1 uncultured Lachnospiraceae bacterium
GAATTGTGCAGTTGTTCAGTCCGAACAGTACCATCAGCGGAGCGATTGCACCGATAAAGGTAGGCAGCAGCCAGGGAATATTGGTCTGCAGCCAGGTAAGCAGAGCTGCCAGCAGATCACCCAGCCAAGCGCCGACAGGGCCCAACAGGCACAGGGACAACGGGATCATCACGACCATGACAATCAGCGGCCGCAGTACGTATTTGATGAAATCAGGCAGAATCTTTGTCGCAAACTTCTCCACATAGCTGCCTACCCAGACGATCAGGATAATCGGGATAACGGTGGCATTATAGGAGGCCAGACGCACCGGGATACCGAAGATATCCAGGGCAGTTCCCGCGCTGACAATACCGGTAAAAGTGGGATGCAGCAGTACGCCGGCCAGCATCATCGCCAAACCGGTTGACATACCAAACACCTTGGAACTGCTGTAGGCGAGAATCATCGGCAGGAAATAGAACACCGAATCTGCTGCAAAGGTAATAACCGTATATACGCCGCTTGCCGTATCAACCAGGCCGGCCGCATTGAGAATCGTAAGCAGGGCGCGAACCATACCGGAGGCGATCAGGGCCGGCAGCACCGGAATGAAGATCCCCGTCACGATGCCCAAGAATTTCTGTACAAAGTTGGAATTATCATTCTCTTTTGTTTTGTCGCTGGGGCCGTCCGCTCCCGCCATATTGAAGCCGCCGGCTCCCATGGCTTCGATGACCGCCTGATAGCTTTCGTTTACGCTGGGACCGATGACTAACTGCAGCTGGCCGGCAGAATCGATCGTCTTCATGACGCCGGGCACCTCCGCCAGCTTCTTCTCGTCAACGGCAGAACGATCCTTGAGTTCAAACCTCAGCCGGGTAGCGCAGTGGGTGACATTATTGACGTTAGCCTTCCCGCCGACCGCTTCCAGAGCCTTTAAACCTGTTTCACGATAATCCATATGATACCTCCTTATTTTTCATAAATATCTTTTAACGGCATTTTTATCCGCAGCTTTCCTCTGCCTCCTTCATGCCGCAATGTTTCTCCTGCAGGCCTTGCCGTCACAGCCCGTTGTTCTCAATGATCTCTTTATACCGGTAATAGCTCTTCTTGATAGAGCGGTGCAGATCCCCGCTGCCATCGTTGTGACGATCCACATAGATGAAGCCATACCGCTTTGCCATCTCGCCGGAGCCGGAAGACACGATATCGATCGGCCCCCACCAGCAGTAGCCAAACACCTTTGCCCCGTCGTCGATAGCCTTCCAGAGTTCCTTTAAATGGGCTTCCAGATATTTCACCCTCTCCGGATCGTCAATGGGGACGCCGTTCTCCTCGCTCTCATACAGGCCAATTCCGTTTTCAGCGATGAGAAGCGGCTTATGATACCGGTCGGAATATTCGTTGATCAGAATGCGGAAACCCTTCGGATCAATGCGGAAACGCCAGGGCTCCGGACTGAATTCGTTGCAGTACTCGTTCACCGTCTTTTTGCCTCCCGGCACCAGAGCGCCGCCGTCGTACATATGGCCCTCCTCGTATTGGCAGACGTTGGAGAAATAATAGCTGAATCCCAGGTAATCCACCGTGTTGTCGCGGATGATCTCCAGCTCTCCATCCCGAATCTCCGGACGGCAGTCATGTTTCTCCCACAGGCGGGTCAGCCAGTAAGGATAGTAACCCTCGCACATAATATCGGTAAACAGGTAAGTCTCCCGCTTGGCGTCAATCGTCGCCATCACATCGTCCGGATTGCAGGTGGCCGGATAGACCGAAGCGTGGGAACCGGCCATCATACAGCCGATCATTCCTCCGGGAACCAGCTGATGGAACAGCTTTACGCTGAGGGCGTTGGCCAGCATCGTATTGTGCAGGGCCTGGTGCATCTCCTTTTCGGTGTAATTTTCATCGAAGAATTTTTTGCTCGGATCCGTATGGCTGGGCAGGACGCCGGCGGCCGCGAAGGGACGGCGGAACAGATTATTGATCTCGTTGAATGTCAGCCAGTATTTTACCTTCCCTCCGAAGCGGCGAAAGATCGTATCGCAGTAACGAAGATAAAAATCGATCACGCGGCGGTTGGACCAGCCGTTGTACTCCGTTATCAGATGAATCGGATTGTCAAAATGGGTGATGGTGATAATCGGCTCCATCCCATAAGAGCGGATCGTATCGATCAGATCCTCGTAGTAGGCCAGGGCCTTCTCATTGGGGGTCGCCGCATCCCCTCCCGGATAGACGCGTGCCCAGGAGATCGACGTCCGAAAACAGGTGAATCCCATACCGGCGATCAGCTTGATATCCTCCTTATAGCGGTGATAGAAATCAATCCCCTCGTTGGCCAGATAGACCTTATTGGAATCCTGGGCAATCTCGTATTTTCCCGTCTCGGTATTGTAACGGATACCCGGCGTATGGCCGTCGTTTTCAATTCCCACCATTACATCGGTGGCCTGCGGGGTTTTCCCGTCCTCCAGCCAGGCTCCCTCGCTCTGGTTGGCGGCGATAGCCCCTCCCCATAGAAAGCCTTCCGGAAACTTGTACTTTACTTTGTCCATTTTTCTTGCTCTCCTTTCTTCCTTGCTTGGATTATGTTTTTTATTTTTGATGGTCTACCGCTTTTCTTTTTTCTCTTTTACTTCCCTCCTTTACAAAACCTCCAGCAGCGGTTCTCCTTTCCTGATTTTGCCCTGCTCCTTCAGCACCTTGATCTTTTTGTTGGTGGCAATCAGCATAATGTCGGGACAGTATCCTGCTTTTTCAATTTTTTTAAAATCCACATGCATCAGCAGATCGCCTGCCCTTACCTTCTCCCCCACGTCGATGTAGGTGACAAAAGGCTCCCCCTGCATGTTGACCGTATCAACGCCTATATGTACCAAAAGCTCTGTCCCATCGTCCCCCTTCAGGCCGAGGGCATGCTTTGTCTCAAATATCATCGTGACCTCACCGTCAATGGGACTGTACAGCCACTCCTCCTCTGTGCGTATGGCAATGCCATCGCCCATCACATGCTGGGCGAACAATTCATCCGGAATTTTGTCCAGGGGCTCCGCCACCCCGTCTGCCATGCTGTAAATCATCATCGCTTTCATCCTCCTCGATTACTTTGTGAGCCGATATAGATATATCAGCAGATACATTTTTTCATCGTCATTGACCTTATACTTGTATTTCTTCTCAATCATCTCTGCGATCTCATTTACGCAGATCCGCGGCTCGTCGCCATTGATACGTTTCAGCTCCGGCAGCAAAAAATTCGCCAGCCCCTTATCCTCCAGCTGATTGTTGATCACCCGATGCACAAAGAAGCGGCAATGGGTCAGGAAACGCTCAAAGTCGTAGTTGTCCTTTTCCTGAATGTCAAAATGTCTGCGCACCACCTTTAGAATCTCTTCCGTGATCGCGGTAATCGTATAGGTCTGCTCCATATTGGCATCCATCTCCGCCGTCACGATATGCAGAGTGATGAAATTCGCCTCGGAATCGTCGATCCGCACAGGGAACCGCTTTCGCAGAATTTCCACTGCCTGAAGAGCAAGCTGATACTCCTCCTGGTACAAAAGCTTTACATTTGACAGCATTGCATTGTCAAATTCGATTCCTTCCTTCAGACGATCAATCGTTGTCGCTATATGATCCGTCATCGTAATATAAATGCTGTCGTTAATATGCTTGGTGCAATGTTCCTTGATATACGAAATGACTTCATCCGCAACGGAGACGTATTCCACCGGCATCTCCTGGATAATCTTCTCATAGCGGTTCTTCTCTCTTCCAATCAGACTGATTTCGAATACCTTCTGCACTTTCATCATGTCAATCTCATCACCCTTATGCAGGCCGTATGCAATTCCCCTTCCGATCAGGATCACTTCTTTCCCTGCCTTGTTTCGCGACAGAACGACGTTGTTGTTATAACTTCTGATAATCTTCACCGGACATTCCTCCTTTCTCGCTATTTTCCCTATGGAACTGTGTATCATGAGCGTCAAAGCACTTTTCAACGCCTTTGTCATAACATGTGCTTCAGCAAAATATATAATAATATAGAAAAAATGAAATATATGTTAATTATCGACTGCATATATCCACGATAAAACTGCAGTTTCACAGTACAAATGGACAGATTTTCCCAAAATTAAGGATGATACTTTAAAAAAAGGCAACAAAAAAGCAAGACACCATCATCTTGCTGACAGGTCTTGCTTCTAAACGCGTTTCTATTAGAATAACAATCCAAATCATATTTTTTTACGACATTATAATAGCATAGAGGAGAGGCTATGTCAACAATAACTTTCGTTAAAGTCCTTACTTTTTTGTTATTTTTTTGTATGCGTCAACTCCATCCGGTTATACCCTAGGTCAAAATAGCCACAAACTCATTCCATTGCAGGCCTCATCTGGGAGATTATGTGAAAATACAATATCCCCCAAAAGCGGCTTCCGCATGTTCGCCTGATCCGCCCTCCGCTACTCCAGCCTCCACTGGGCGCTCTGGCGCTGGAGCTCCACCATCCGCCGGTAGAGTCCGCCCCGCTCCATCAGCTCCCCAGAAGAGCCCATCTCTGCTACCCTTCCATTTTCCAGGACAACGATCTTATCGGCCGCCTCCACCGTGCGCATCCGGTGGGCGATGACCAGTACGGTCTTTCCCGCCAGCAGCCGGGACAGAGCTTCCTGAACCTTGGTCTCGTTCTCCACATCGAGACTTGCAGTCGCCTCGTCCAAGAGCACAATGGGAGCGTCCTTTAACAGGGCCCTGGCGATGGAGATGCGTTGCCGCTCTCCGCCGGAGAGCTTCGTCCCGTTTTCTCCGATGGGCGTGTCGTAGCCCTGGGGCAGCTGTTCGGCAAACGCATCGCAGTTTGCCGCCCTGGCTGCGGCGCGGACCTCTTCATCCGTGGCCCCATGCCGACCCAGGCGAATGTTTTCCATTACGGTATCGTCAAAGAGGACCACATCCTGAAATACCATGGAATAATCGCCCAAAAGCACCTCGGGATCCACCGTGGCGATATCCACTCCGCCCACTCGAATCGAGCCTCCGGTCACGTCCCACAGCCGGGCGGCCAGTCTCGCGCAGGTGCTTTTGCCCGAGCCGGAAGGGCCCACCAGCGCGGTTATCTCCCCCTCCCTGGCGGTAAAGCTGACGTCGTGCAGAACCTCCTTTTGATCGTAAGCGAAGCTTACATGATCGAATACGATATCGTGCCCCTTTGGTTCAAATACCTCTGCCCCTTTTGCAATGGGCATTTCATAGATCTCCATCATCCGGTCCGCCGATACCTGGGATACGAACATTTCCGCGATAAGCGCCAGGCTCTGGTCAAAGGGAGCGTAAACGCGGGTGATAACCAAGAGGAAGAGAAAAAGCAGCATAAAATCGATGCGGCCGGAAAGAATCCTATCGGCTCCCACGAGGATGGTTGTCGCCACGCCCAGGCGCATGATCACGCTGGCTGCGTTGATCAAAATCCCTGTGCCCAGCTCCCCGCGGATCATCACCCTTTCATGCTCGTCGATTTTCCGGTTAAGTCCTTCCAGATACCGTTCCTCCTGATTGATGGCCCGAATCTCGCGAATGTTTTCCAGGGCCTCCTGAATCCCATCGGACACCCGCACGGCGGCCTTCTTGATCCGCCCGGAGCTGCGGCTCGCTATCCTGCGGCTGCCAAACAGGAGGCCGAAAGCCGCCGGCACGCCCCACAGGCAGGCGATGGCCAGCCTCCAGTCGCAGACAAGCAGGCAGACGGCGATAACCGCCGTGGAGAAATAAGAGCCGTACAGATAGCCCAGTACATGGGACCAGACGTGTTCCATCCGATTGACGTCCCCCATCAGGGTCTCCGTCAGATCCGCCAGATCTCGCTTGCCGAAGTAGCCCAGAGGGAGCTTGCGCAGCCGCTCCGCCAGACTGAGCCGGGTGCTTTTGACCTCATTGTACACCAGGCCGTAGGTAGCTTTGTACTGCTGCAGGTGGGTCACAACGGACAAAAGGCCAAAGAGGATCACCAATCCGATGCCCATCCCTATGCCTGGCAGGGGCGTCCCTTCCATCAGCGTCCCGATGAAGCCGGACATGAGCCAGTACAGGATGCTGACGCCTCCCATAACCACCAGGTTGACGATAACGGTCCAAAAAGCTCCTTTTTTTATATTCTGCACCCCCTGCGCAGTCAGGGCGTATTTGCGCTGAAATTTTTCGCCAAACATTTACTCCGCCTCCTTTTCACGGCTGATCTTCCACTGAACTGCCTGATTGTATTCCGCCCACATCCGAGCATAGAGCCCTCCTGCGGCGATAAGCTCCCCATGGGCGCCCTCCTCAGCGATGCTCCCCTTATCCAGAACGATGATCTTATCGGCTCCCACGACGGTGGAGAGACGGTGGGCAATCATGATAACGGTGCGATCCCTCATCAGCGCGGCGAGGGCCTTCTGGATCAGCGCCTCATTCTCGGGATCCGCAAAGGCGGAAGCCTCGTCGAGGACCACGATGGGGGCGTCTTTCAGAATGGCCCGGGCCAGGGCGATGCGCTGCTGTTCTCCGCCGGAAAGATAGGTTCCTTCGGAGCCGATCTGCGTATCCAGGCCGTCGGGCAGCTTTGCAAGAATGTCCCCGCACTGGGCGGCCATCAGGGCGGCCTGTACTTCCTCCTTTGTGGCCTCCGGCCGGGCGGCCCGCACGTTTTCCAGGATAGAGGCCTTGAACAGGCGATTGTTCTGAAAAACGAAAGCCACCTGCTCCATCAGCACATGGGGATCGATCTGGGTCACATCCACGCCGCCGACCTTTACCACCCCCGATGCAGCGTCCCAGAACCGAGGGATGAGGCTGGCGGCTGTGGTCTTGCCGCCGCCGGAAGGTCCCACCAGTGCCACGGTCTGCCCCGGCTCTGCCGTAAAGGAGACATGGGAGAGGGCGGGAACCTTTGCCCCGTCGTAGGTAAAGCTCACATCCTGGAATTCCACCTGGTTTCCCTGAGGCTTTTGCGGATGAGCGGGAGTCGGCAGGACAGGGGCGCACATCACCTGGTCGATGCGGCCCAGGGCCGTGCCGGCTAACATCATGCCGGAGGTAGCGAACATAATCCTGGCAAGGGCCGTGGAAATAATGGCGGAAAACACCGCGTAGAAAGCAAAGTTGGTGATGAAGCCAGCGAAATCGCCGTCCGCCAGGGTGCCAGGGGCCAGAAAAAGAACCACCGGCACCAGGAAAACAAAGGCTCCCTCGGTAAAGGTCAGGTTGATGGACTGGGGCACACGGCACACGTCCGACTGATAGTGCTCGGCCTTCGCACTGTAGTCCTCGATAGCCTCTTGAAAGGCCCGGAAGGAATAAACCGTCTGCTGGAAAATCTTGACCACGGGAATCCCTCTGACATACTCGGTGCCCGCCTTGGTCATGCGGTCCTGGGCCGCCTGATACTCC
This sequence comes from uncultured Lachnospiraceae bacterium, assembly GCA_944381515.1. GTDB lineage: Bacteria > Bacillota > Clostridia > Lachnospirales > Lachnospiraceae > RGIG7193. Next base: position 7,424 of record CALWLM010000148.1, read on the forward strand.
GCCATCAGCCCGGCGTTTTTGCCTCCCATCATCGAAAACATGGAGATCACCGAGATCACTGCCGCCAGCAGGCAGGCGGCCCCCATCCTCCAGTCAAAGACGAACAGCAGCACCGCCATAGCCAGGAACAAGACGATGGTTCCGACGATATCCGCCAGATTGTGGGCAAGCAGGGTCTCCGTGTCCGCCGCCGCTGCGTCCAGCCGACCGCGGATCAGGCCGGAGGCATTGGAATCGAAAAATCCCAGCGGGGCCTTCATCACATGGGCGACGCCCTGCTTGCGGATATTAGCCGCCGTGCGGAAAGCAGCCAGGTGGGTGCACATCAGGCCGGCAAAGTACAGCACAATACCGCCCATGGCGAAGGCAAAGGCCAGCCAACCATAGCGGGTAACGTTCCTCGCCAGCGTCCAGTCCGGCGCCACGGCGATCAAATCGCGGGCCGCCAGCCAGATACAAATGTAGGGCGCCATGCTGAGAAGCATCGACACCGCCGACAAGGTCAGACCGAGAAAAGTCAGGGCCCTGTAGCTGCCTGCATAACCTAACAGGGCCGCCAAATCACTCTTCTTCTCTTTTTTCATTGGACAACCTCCTCTTGAATAAAAAAAGTTAGTTTTCGCTAACCAACGAGCAAAAAAATAAAGAATGTATCCTGCTGTCTGCTCCGCCCCGCATGGGGCGGAACAAAGCTTGCTGTCGCTGCACACGGCAGCCTGCAGCCCTCTGCCGTGTGCAGCCGCCCGCTTATGGCCTCATCAGCCATCCATCAGCTTCAGCCAGCCGGCCGTATAAAAAGCCCGCAGCTGCTCCACATCCCGCAGAGCCTGATCGTAAGGGATGTCATGGATTACCACCTCGAAGAGGCCGCCGAACATCCCGCTGGCAATGATATGGCAGAGGGACTTGTTCAGCGCAGGAACCCTGCGCCCCAGACGGCGCAGAACCTCCATGTACCGGAGGGTGGACTCCACTTCCACCTCGACCATGTTGTGGACGAAATTCTCATAGCTAGTGCCCTCCGCCCCGCGGATCAGAAGCTTTACCGGCTCCCGGTGGCGGCAGATATAGTCCACCATCCAATGAACATAGGCGCCCGAATCCACTCCCATATGCTCCGGCTGTTCCTCCTCGGGCCGCTCGGCAAAGGAAATCTGTGTCTCCATAAACCGCCCCATCAGGGCGGCGGCATGAGGCTCCACAATGGAGGCAAACAAAGCCTCCTTACTGGAAAAATAACCATAGAAAGCCCCTGTGGTCACCCCGGCATGCTTCACGATCTGCCGCAGGGAGGCCCCGCGAAACCCCTTTTCCAAAAACTCATCCAAAGCGGCCTGCTGAATCCTTTCCATTGTGTCCGGCAGATTTTCCGGATTTTCCAGCTTTTCCAGCTTTTCTTCCATAGCAGCCTCCCTCGCCGTTTCCCTATGGCGGCGATATATAACAGCGATATATAACAATGTTATAATACGCCGCCCACAAGCCCTTGTCAAGAGCTATGTTGTATTTTTTCGGCGCACCCTTCGGCATGCCATTTGCCGCAGCCGGTTTCATTCTTGATTTTTATCCGGATATAGTATATTTTTGATATAGTACAGCAAAGAAAGGGGGCGGCGCTTTGGAACTGTCCGAGCTGACGGCATATGCCGCGGAAAAATTTCAAATTGCAGAGCAGCGCAAATGGGCGGATTTCCCCGGCTTTTCCGTTTTGGCGGATCCGGAGACAGGGAAATGGCTCGCCCTCCTGATGCGCCAGTGGGATT
>CALWLM010000149.1 GCA_944381515.1 uncultured Lachnospiraceae bacterium
TTCCCCAAGCGCCTGCGGCTTTACGCCAGCCGGATTGCCCTTCCGTCCAGCGCCGCCTCCACGAGCCGGTCGCCGTCATAGCGCAGCTTCAGGGAAAAGAAGGGCCGTTCCTCCGCCAACAGGCGAAGGAAAATCCGGTCGCCCTCCCAGATGTTCAGCTCGCCTATGGCCTCCTTATCCACCCAGACCAGCTCGCCCTCAGAGCATTCTCTCATCCGCTCCGGGGTCAGATCTCCCTCAAACTCATCGGCCGTATAGAGACACATATATTCCTGCCAATCGCCGGAGGAGAAAGTCACCAGTCCACGGAAACGATACCGGGTCAGGATCAGCCCGGTCTCTTCCCGAACCTCTCTGAGCAGACATTCCTCCGGACTCTCGCCCGTTTCAAAGTGTCCGCCGATCCCGATCCATTTGTCCCGGTTTCCATCCTTCTGCTTCTTTATTCGGTGCATCATCAGATACCGGCCGTTCTGTTCAATGTAACAAAGAGTGGTAAGAAGCGACTGACTCATTCCGTCCTCCTTTACAGCTGTATGCGCTCCAGTCTGGCGCCCATCCGGCAGAGAAGCTCGTTGGTAATGGTGCCGCACCAGGCTGCGGATTCTTCTGCGCTGATATATTCGCCGCCGTCCCGGCCGATCAGCGTTGCCACATCGCCGGAGACGATTGTTTCATCCGTATCCGCCGATATGTCCACCAGCAGCTGATCCATGCAGACCAAACCTACCACCGGATACCGGCGCCCGCGAATCAGCACCTGGGCTCCTCCCTGGCCATAGCTTCTGGGAATTCCGTCTGCATAGCCGATGGTCACCACGGCCATCCGCCCATCCTTCTCCACATGGAAGGCTCTGCCGTAGCCCAGCTCCTGGCCCGCCTCCATGCCGCGGACCATGGCCACCCGCGCCCGGACGCTCATCACCGGCTCCAGACCGGGATTAATCTGCGGCACATCTTCACCGCTGCTGCAGACGCCATAGAGGACAATTCCCAGGCGCACAAAGTCATAGCGCAGCTGCGGATAGTTCAAGAAGCCATAGCTGTTTTGCAGGTGATAGACCAGCTCTGGCTCCTTTGCCCTGGCCCGGTTCTCTTCCAGCCATTTTTTCAGGCCGTCAAAACGGCGAATCTGATCTGCCGTGTATTCCACATTGTCCGGCTGCCGGCTGTCCGCCACGCTCATATGGCTGAATATGCCTTCAATCTGAATTCCAGGCAGATGCAAAATCCTCTGCACGGCCCGAATATCGCCGGCATCAATTCCCAGACGGTGCATTCCCGTATCCACAGCCAGATGAGCCCGCAGCGCTCCATTCTCACAGCCGTACCGGCTCATTTGGAGCGCATATTCCTCATCCACCACCGCCTGAATCAGATCATACCTGCGCACCTCATCCCACTGCGCAGGGTCCGTATATCCCAGGATCAGAATCTGGCCGGAAACCCCGCCGCGGCGAAGCTGTGCTCCTTCATCGGCCGTTGCCACGGCGAAATCTGTAATCCCCAGTTTCTCCAAAAACAGACTGACCGGCACAGCCCCGTGCCCATAGGCATCGGCCTTCACCACCGCCATAATCCGGCAGCCCTCCGACAGAAGCTGACGAAACTGAGCAATATTGACTGCCAGAGCATCCTTGCTCACCTCAATCCACGCCCGTTTTCCCTGTGCCATTTCCGTCCCGCTCCTCCTCTCCTGCGCCCTTATGGCATTTCCGGTCAAATCCCTTAGGCCCGCAGCTCTGCTGTCTGCGCCCGATTCATCCCCATTTGAACCGTCCCTATTTCGATCCTCCATATCAGACTCATCCCTTTCCAGGTCGTCTGCGTCCAGATCGCCTATTTCCAGACCGTCCACGGCCGGATTATACATATCCAGATTGCCTGTACCCGGATCGCCCGCATCCATGACGCCTGTTTCATCCAAATCATCCAGCTCCATCGGCTCCCCATTGCGGTTCACCGGCCCCGGCTGCTTCTTTTGCCGCGCTGCCCGCCGTCTCTGTGACCAGAGCCTGGTAAACAGAGCCAGGAGATAAGCCGTCACAGCCGAAGCCAGAGCTACGCAGATGTAATGAATCAGATTATTGTCCACCAGAATATCTGTCGTTCGCGTTACCCGTGCAAAGGCCCGGACCACTACAATAAAGAAGGGATGCAGCAGATAAATCCACAGGGATATACTGCGAAACATCGGCCGCTCCCTGGCCGGCAGACGAATCAGAGACCCAAACAAAAAAGTCATCGTCACAGGCAGCAGCAGATACATGCTGTCGTGATGAGGCCAGCCGGCCAGATGGACATACAAGCCCTCCGCCGTCATAGCCGCCAGGCTGAAGGCCAGCCCCAGTCCCCAGAACAGGAAATCCTTCTGCGGTGCAAAGCGGCGCGCCTTCTTTCCTTCCGCCTGTCCAGCAGACTCTCCAAAATACGCCCCCATCATCAGAAAAATCGGGGCAAGGAAAAATCCGTTTCTCGTGTTTTCCGTCACCGCAAACATGCCGTCATAGAAGGTCTTCAAAACCGGGATCTGAGTTGCCAGACCGTAATAGCTGTCCCCCATCAGACCCACCATATAGAGAAGGGCTGACACAATCAGAGCGCCCCGGGTTCCCAGCAGACGTTTCAGCCCCCAGCACAGAAGGAGGCCGGTAAGCAGCGCCGGCAGATACCACAGATGATAAAAAGTGCCCTGAATCAAAAGCTCCTTAAGAACAGATGAAACGGTAAGACCCGACAGATTGCCGGCATACCAGTTGATGGGCAGATAAATTATAATGGCTAACAGATACCATTTGAGATTCTTTATCAGGGAACGGCGAATCCTGTCCCCTTTGCTCCCCGCCAGGACAAAATAGCCCGTCACCATGAAGAAGAAGGGCACGGCCACTCTTCCCACGATACGGGTCAGCGTCAAATCTCCCCATATGCTTAAATCTTCCAGGGGCGATATATGAATCGCCGTCACTAAAAAAGCGGCGATGAGACGAAACCAATCCAAAGCTCCCATCAGCGTCTCCTCCAGACCGTTATGATAAATCCCTCCCTGTTGTCTCCCGACACCTGGTACGGACAATCCTCCGGGACATCAATCTGTATCCCGTTTTCTCTGCCGCGTATATAACGGATTTGTGCGGAGCCGTCTTCATCGTCCCACACAAAGCAGCCGTCGGAACATCCCTCCAGAAATTCCAGATATTCCTCCAGCACCATTCCCTTCGCTTCCATAATGGCCGCGTGAGGACAGCCTACATAGCGAAAATGCCAGGGCTCATGAGCGATACCCGTCACCGGCTCCTGCCCTTGCGGGTAACGCAGCACAAAGCCATAGCGGGCCGCCTCCTTTTTAAAGAGGCCGCAGATCCCGCTGTCGGGGAAAGAAGGGCGGATAAAATCAAGCTCCACTCCCCCTTCTCCCAGATCAATAGCCAGACCGGTCTGATGCTCGCTGCGGTCCGGCAGGGCCACATATTTTTTCGTAAACTCCGGTCCGTTTTCTTCCAGACTGTCCCGGTATATCTTCTCCTGCTGGGCGCGGCTGCGATAACCGCTGACCGGCACAATGCCGCCCTCCGCCCCCAGATCAGCCATGGCCTTTTGTAAAGCAATAGCTGCGGGACGGGCCAAAAGGATCTCCGGCCAGGCCGGGTCTGCCGCTGTCAGCTGAGAATCCAGAGCCTCCTCTTTTTCAAGAGCCCTCTGATGCAGAGGATATCTGCGGTTGACCAAAATCAGATCGCCGCAATGACGGTCTTCATAGGGCAGAGTGATCATGGTCATTCCTTCTCAGCCCCCTCTTTTAACAGCCGGTCCACCACCTCGGCAAAGGAAATCCCTGCCGCCTTCATCATACTGGGGAAACGGCTGTGAGAAGTAAATCCGGGAATGGTATTGACCTCATTAAACACAATCCTCTCCTCAGGAGTCAAAAACATATCGACTCTGGCAAAGCCGCTGCAGCCCAGAGCGCGGTAAATCACCTGCGCCGTTTCCTTAATCCGGGCGGCCGTCTCCGGAGAAATCCGCGCCGGAACGTAAATACGGGAAGTCTTCAGCGTATATTTCTCCGTATAATCAAAGAAACCATGGGTCAGCTCGATTTCATCCACCTCGCCTACCGTCAGCTTATCCTTGCCCATAACAGCGCAGCCCACCTCAAAGCCTTCTATCGCTTCCTCGATGATTACCTCGCTGTCGTGCTGGAATGCCTCGCGGACAGCCTGCGCCAAATTATCCTCCTCGTTCACCTTCGTCACGCCAAAGGAGGAACCGGCGCGCACCGGCTTGACAAACACCGGATAACCGATCTCTGCCGCAGCTTCCCTCCAGCTCCCCTCGTCTCCCTCCGTTCCTGCGATCTGGCTGAAGACCGCGGAAGCGGGCACCGACACGCCGGCCAGAGCCGCCAGCTTATGAGCCCGATCCTTATCCATGCACAGAGCGGAGCAGAGCGTATCGCAGCCGATCAGAGGAATCCCGGCCAGTTCAATCAGTCCCTGCACCGTTCCATCCTCGCCGTTTTTGCCGTGGAGCACCGGCAGAGCCATATCCAGTGACGTGGTGGTCACCTGTCCCCGGAAAAATTCCACAATGCCGTGGGTTTCCCGGTCCGGGGAAATAACAGCCCGCACACAGTCGGTTTCGTTACACCAGCGATCCTTTTCGATTTTCTCCACATCGCCGTAATAACGATACCAGCGTCCTTCCCGGTCGATGCCAATCAGCACCTTTTCATATTCTTCCTCATTTACGCCTGCAATAACCGCGCTGGCAGACTGTAAAGATATCTCATATTCTGTCGATTTTCCTCCGAATATAATGCCCAGTTTTTTTTTCATAATATTCCACCCCTTGCAGCCGTCATCGGCTGCCCTTTCTTTCTATGTGCTCACAGCCGGAGCCTGAAAACATCATAGCTTTCCCAACCGTTTTCGGAACATTTTCAGTTTACCAGACGCAGGAAAAGCGTTTCTTTAAATCCGTTTATTCTTTTCTAAACGGAACCTTATGATTTTATTAAGACCCCTTGCTCAAAATCTTTCGTTTTAAGCCGCTGCATTGTTTACCTGCGAAAACTCCGGGCGGCGGCCGCCTGTACGTATATTTATGCGCGCACGGCCTCCATGTCCGTTTTCTTGGTCTATCTTACTCCAATTCAGATGAAAAAGCAAATAGAAAAAGGGCCTGCCGCAGTAATTTTAACGACAGTCCCTTCAAATCCACTATAAAGCAGGCCGGCCTCATAGACGCTCCAACGCTCATCGGCCAAATTTCAGCCTTTTGCCTCCAGCCTGCGCATGATATAGGGAAGAACTTCTCCCGGCTCCATTCCCAGCACTACGGCGAATTCATCGCAGATAAGCTTTTCCGCTTCTTTAAACATTCTCTCATCGGCCATATGCGGCTTGCGCCCCATCTTTAATACCTTGTTGCGATGAACATACAGCGACTTGGTCATCCCGATCAGAGCTCTGCGGTCGCCGCTTCGCAGCGTATTCTTGAAATATTCCTGCCGGGCCTTTTCATCGGAGATCCATGAACTCTCCGCAGCAGGCATCGAGGAAATCAGCGCATCGATCTCCTCCGCCGATAGAAGCTTGCGGATCTTTGCCTGCAGCGCCTCATTATCCACCGGTACATAAAGAGTCGTCCTGCTGTCATAAACCGGTACCAAAACATAATACTCCCGCTCACCTGCATCTCCAAATTTCTTCGTGCAGATATCTGTCACCGTACACGCACCGGCTGCGCCGTATAACACCTTCTCACCGATCTTCAGCATGGCATACTCCTTTCATTTTGTTCGTATCCTTATTAGTTATAGTAATAGTATACCATTTTTTGGCGAAATAATCACATGGGTATTTTTCACAAATTTTATGAAGGCAGCTTCCTGTGAAATTTTTCTCCCCGCGGCACACAGCAGCACACAGCATATTAATGATAGATCTCTACCTGGGCATAGATCCTTCCCTTGCGCGTCTCCCCCGCAATTCCTCTGTAGATAAAGCGGCCAAAGCCGCGCACGCTCACAATATCGCCTTCCCTGGGCTGAACGCTGTTGTTCTCCGTGAGCCTTCCGTTAATAAAAATCCGGCCCGCTCGGAAAAGCTCCATACTCTGGCTGCGGGACAAATGGTAAACAGCCGCCACAACCGCGTCCAGACGCTCCGAGGCAACATTGACCCTTTCCTCCATAAGTCTGGGAAGAGCCGTATCCGGCACCTTTTTTGCCTGCTCACAGACTACGGCGGTATGCCGTACCCGGTTCAAATTATCACAGATATATGAAACCATGCTGTCCTGGCAGTAAACATAGGCCTCTTTTCCCGTGACAAAAATATCGCCCAGAACGCTTCGCTCAATCCCCAGTCCCACCAGGGTTCCCAAATAATCCCGATGATTCAGAGTCTCTGCAAATTTTGGAGCAGTCGGCCGAATGTGAAGACAGGTGATGGGAAAATCCTCTTCGTATCCCAGCGTATCCCGGTCTCCAAAACGAATCATCTGCCTCTCGCAGGCATCATTTCCTCCAAAGGCCGTGTAGGACACATACGGAAACTGAGAAATCGCCTCATAAAACAGCGTCTGCTCCAAAAGTCCCAAAAATCCCGTAAAACAATATATATTCTGCCGGTATGATTTCTCCGCCAGCTCAACAAAGCGCTTCTTTAGGCGCGCCTCCTCTTCTTTTGCCATTTCGTTCTCCTCTCCCCGCGCCGTCCCGGCCGGCACCTACATTATAAGAGGCGCAATCCGGAATGTAAAGACCAGGTCAAATACAAAAATACTCCGGCAATCTGCGGCCGGCGAAACAGCCCGCTGGGCTGACGCCGCTTTGCAGATTCCGGAGTATACTCTATCTTAACCGGCAGTCCGGATTATCTCATCCCTCGATGGAGATATATTTGCTCTGCTCCACCTGCTTCTTATCCTTCTTCGGAATGCTCAGGCGAAGAATGCCGTCCTCATATCTGGCTTTGATCTCATCCTGCCTTACATCCTCTCCCACATAAAAGCTTCTGGAGCAGCTGCCCACATAGCGCTCCCGGCGCAGATAGGAGCCCTTCTCCGTCTGGTTGTCTCTGTCCACCGCCTTTGCCGCGCTGACCATCAAATAGCCGTTCTCCAGTTTAATCATAATCTCATTTTTCTTAAAGCCCGGCAGATCCATGTCCAGCTCATAGCTTCCCGCCAGCTCGCGGACATCCGTCTTCATCAGATTCTTCTCATTTTTCCCAAACACCGGGTTTTTCCTGCTGGTATTATATTGCTCTCTCTCCCAGGGGAAATCCATCAGTTCATCAAACAAGTTCTCACCAAAAATACTGGGCATTAACATAATCCTTACCTCCATTTATTTCTCTTCGGCAAAGGGATAGCGGCGAAATATCTTTTCTTTTCCGCTCCCTTTTGTTCTTTCTTTCGTTCTGACTATGTTATAGCACCGATTGTTAGCACTGTCAAGAGGTGAGTGCTAATTCCGTTGTGAAAAAATTGTGAAGCTCTTTTACCCCATATTCCGATACTCCTGGGGGCTTACGCTGGCGTCCTTTTTAAACAGGACATTGAAATACTGAATATTCTCAATCCCTACCTGACGGGCAATCTCCGATATTTTAAGGTCCGTATCCTTTAACAGCTGCCGGGCTTTTTCCATTCGTACCCGCGCCAGATAGGTGGGAATCCGCACGCCCACCTCCCGGTTAAATACCCGGCTCATGTAGGCAGGAGCCACATTGAGCTCGGTCGCCAGATCGTTCAGCCCGATCTCCCGGTCATAATTCTCCCGCAGAAACTGTATCGCCCTTCTGGACAAACCGCTCAGATGATGAATATTTGAGGGCAGTCCCTCCAGGAATTCTCTGGACAGCTTCACAATTGCCTGCTCCAACTCCTCGATACAGGCATAGTTCTCCATGCGAAGCAGCCTGCGGATTTCATTCTCCATGGTATGGTCAAAGGTCTCGTTGTAATATAAAAAATGGGAACGGATCTCGTCCAGCGCCCGGCGGCACAGCCCCTCGTCAAAGCTGTATTTCAGCTTCTCACAGAACAGCTGCCGAAGAATCGCGTCGATATCCCCGTACTGCCGGTCAAAAAAAGCCTGTTCCCATTCGGACAAAAGATCCAATACCTGCCTGAAATCACAGGGCCTGCGGATACTCTCACAGATCTCCTGATCCAGTACCATAAACTCCATCACAAAAAAAGACAGCCGTCCCAGCTCGCTCAGCCGGGCAAAGGCCTCGGCCAGCTCCTCATAAGAACCAAGCCGCGGAGAAAGGACTGTCAAATTGGCAAGTCCCGCAGTCTCAAATCCTGCCTCCGCCCGATATGTCCGTTCCCACAGCGCAGATATTCCTTCTGCCACCTCCCGGGCGGTAGAGCAGTGAGAGCGAATCGGATAGAAAAGGATCGCCGCCTGCTTGCTCAAGTCATAGTTCACCACGTCCATATCGCCCGCATAGCCGCAGTTTTCCAAAAGCTCATAGGCCTGCGCCTGAAAGGTATAGAACATCTCTGCAAAACGATTTCTGTTGATTCCTAATCTGGTACTGTACCACTTCTTAGGAATCCCGGTCCGGCATACATAATAATTAGAAAAATCCACCTTCAAATTTACCTGAACCTCTTCCTCCATGGTTTTCAGGTGTTCCCAGGACTGGCCAAATAAAGCTTCGTTAAACAGATAAATATGGCAGTATTCTCTTTGCTTTCGCTCCCTTTTTTCTTCCCTGTTCTCTTCCCTTTCCGCCTTCCCCATATTCCCCTTGTTCTCCATGTTTCCCTTACTCCCCGCATTTTCCATGTTTCATGTTACCTTCAATAATAAATACAGACAAGCCCGAATGAACCCAGATAAGCCTGACAGCATCCTGCCAGGCTTATCTCAAAAACAATTATTTTCAGCGATTCTCAATAATGTATTCGGCCAACAGCGTACCAAAGGTAACGTTGATATTGGTCGGAGCGCCGCCGTACAATCCGTCGTTGGCGCACTCGCCTACGGCATACAGTCCTTCCATCACAGCGCCTTCCGTATCCAGCACCTGCATGTTTCCATTGACCTCAATACCGCCCAGGGTGACCTGAATGCCGGGGAGGCACCTGACGGCATAGTAGGGCGCCTGATCGATGCGGCTTCCCATAGCAGTGTCTCTGCCAAAGTCCTCGTCTACTCCGGAATCCACGAAGCCCTGATAGCGCTCCACTGTGGCAACCAGATTCTCAGCCGGCACGCCCATCTGCTCCGCCAGCTCCTCCAGCGTATCTGCCTGCAGGAAGAATCCCCTTTCTCCAAAGCTGGCCAGACGCTCCGAATTGTCCACGGATGTCTGATCAAAGACAATGTAGACATGATCGCCTTCCTGAGCCATAATCTCACGGGACATTTCGGTATAATCGTGGGCATAGTCGTTGCAGAAACGCTCGCCATTCATGTTTACCATGATACCGCCCTCGGCGCGAGCTACACTGAGGCTGTAGGCCGCACCGTTATCGTCCACGTAGACGCCGGGATTCATACGCACATTGTCCATATCCTTCAGAGAAGCTCCCACTGCCTCTGCCATGGTAAAGGCGTCGCCCACATTTCCTGCCGCTGTAGTGGAGGCAGCTCCTTCCCACTCCGGAGCATATTTGGCAACCATCTCCGGGCTGGCCGCATAGCCGCCGGCCGCCAGTACTACATCGTTTGCATAAATGGTATAAGCGCCGTCAGGCCCTTCAACCTTTACGCCTGCTGCCTTTCCATCCTCCATCACGATCTCCGTGGCGCGGGTGTTCAGACGGTAGTCCACTCCTGCACGCTCCACCTCATCGGCCAGGGCAACCACAATAGCGGACCCCAGAGAGCTTCCGTCGCCAATTCCAACCTGATAATAGCTCATGGGACGGGTCAGATCCACTCCCAGGCTCAGAAGCCACTGACGGCTCTCCTCCGAGTGCTCCAGCAGAGTGGTCAGGTTTTCTGCCGAGGTCTGCGGATTGGCCTCCACCTGCTCCGCCACATAGTCTGCAATCTCCATACCCATGCCGGCTTCCTGCTGAACCGGCGTATTCACAGCCACAAAATAGGTAGCAGCCAGGGATGTAGCTCCGCCAAGCATTCCCTGCTTTTCCACCAAAATAACATCTTTTCCGCCCTCAACCAGCTTGATGGCGGTAGTCATTCCCGCTCCGCCGCCGCCGACAATAACCACATCCACCGTCTCATCGGCAGCTGCGGCTGCTTCCGTTTCCGTTTCCGCCTCTGTCTCTTCTGCCGCCTGTGTCGTTTCGGCTGCCTGAGTCTCCGTCTGTCCCTGCGCTGTCTCGTCTGTTCCGCCAGCGCAGGCTGTCATCATGAGCACCATTGCCAATACCATCAGCCATGCTGCTATACCTTTTCCTCTTTTCATTTTTTCTCCCTTCTCTTACGCTTAAACGTAATACATCTGCGGTTCCCGGGATTTTCCGGCCGGAAATTTTCCCTGTGCCTTTATTATAACATTGTTAAAAAAACCGTAAATTTAAAAAATTTGACCTTCCTTGCTATTTTTTTACCATTTTTAAGGCTGAGTGTCCGATCCGCACTGCAAAGGCAAAAAGACGAACAAGAATCCCGCCGGACCACCCTGCAAATAGGGTAATCCGGCGGGCAATCTGCTGTAATTTTATTGCAGTGCTTTCCCTTTCAGCCTTTCTATCAGATTCCCAGATTTATCTCAGATCCTAGGCCCTGCCGGATTCCACAATAATCCGGCGCAGGAAATCCTTCTGTCTGCGCAGGCGGGCAAAATCCGTAAGCCTCCACATCCAGTCCGGCTCTCCCACCGTTCCCGGCGTATTAATACGGCCCTCCGCTCCCAGGCTCAGCAGATCCGCCGCCGGAACAATGGCCAGATCCGCCGGCCGCTTCATCGTATAGGTCACAAAGGCATGGACGATATGCCTGGTGGGAATCCCCTGGCTGCGCAAAGTCTTGCGGCAGCGTTCCTGTTCCTCCTGGCTCTTTTGCAGAAACCACTGCAAAACCGTCTCATTATCATGGGTCCCTGTATAGGCCACCATGTTGGAGCTGCTCACCCTGTCTCCCGCATCCGGGTCAAAATTAAACTGCACCACATCCATACCGGGCAGGCTGTAATGGTCCCGCAGAACATAGACCTCCGGCCTCATCTCCCCCAGGTCTTCCGCCACAATGTTAAGGTTTGGATATGTTTCGTAGAGCTTATCAAAAAGTTCATACCCCGGCGCCTCGATCCACTGGCCTACCACCGCGGTCTCGCAGGAGGCCGGTATTTTCCAGTACGTATCAAAGGCCCGGAAATGATCAATCCGTATAATATCAAACAGCTGCGCCGTATAGCCGATTCGCTTGATCCAGAAAGAAAAGTCATCCTCCGCAAGCTTTTCCCAGTCGTAAATGGGATTGCCCCAGCGCTGGCCTGTGGCGCTGAAATAATCAGGCGGCACTCCCGCCACAAAAGCAGGCTGCCCATCGGCCCCCAGCAGGAATTGCTCCCGGTTTGCCCACACATCCAGAGAATCTAAGCCGACATAGAAAGGAATATCTCCCATGATCTCGATTCCCTTGCCGTTGGCATAGGCCTTCAATTCCATCCACTGCCGGTAGAAGGTATATTGAACAAACATCTCATATTGAATGTCTTCCTGCCACACCGTCTCGTCAAAGCCTGATCCTTTCGGCCATTCCTTTTGATCCTGCGGCCAATCCGTCCAGCAGCGCATATCGTTGCGCTTCTTAAAGGTTAAAAACACTGCATAAGGATATACCCAGTCCATCTGAACGAATTTCTCATAATCCGCATCCGGCGTAAAGCGCGAAAAGGCTTTGCGCAGCAGCCCGCCCTTCTTCCTGCGAATACCATCGTAATCAATCGCCGCCGCTTTCGACAGCCGGTGCGGCAGAGCCTCGTCAAGCAGTCCCCTGGCCTTCAGACTTTCCAGATTGATATACAGCTCGTCGCCGGCCATGGACGAATAGGGCTGATAGGGCGAATTGCCAAATCCCAGCGGATTCAGCGGCAAAATCTGCCATACCTTTACCCCGCATTCCGCCAGAAAATCCACAAACTCATAGCTGTATCTTCCAAAGTCTCCGATGCCCCAGGGCGACGGCAGCGATGCCACCGGCATCAGTATTCCCGCTTTTTTCACTCCTCGTTCCCCCTTAATATGCCACCCATCTGTGATAGAAGACATGATTGCCTATAATATAGTACGGAATTCCATTGGCCTCCAGATTTTCCAGCAGCTGCGGCACCGGCTTGTAGGTGCGGAAGAACAGACTCTCTCCCACATTGCTGGTTCCGTTGATCACCTCTGCCGCGGCGCGGCGGCAGGAATCGGTGATCTTGCCCTGCACATCCGGGTCCGCCTCCATAGCCAGGATCGTGGCAAGTCTGCCGCTCTTTACCGGTGAAAACTGGTTGGGCTGATAAACTACCCCGCTGATCGTGTTGGGGAACTGGTTGCTTCGCACCCGGTTCATAATCACATAGCCCACGGCCAGCTGTCCCTCGTAGCTCTCTCCTCCGGCCTCGCAGTAGATAATCGCCGCCAGCAGGAGCATCTCATCGTCGGTGGCCGACACATCCATACCGCTGTCAATACCGGAATCACCCTCGGTAATATTTCCTCCGGTATTATCGGCCTCCTCCTCTGCCTGCCTTTTAGCCTCTTCCTCCTCCTGACGCTGCTTCTCCGCCAGCAGCTCCTCATAATACTGCTGCTTGGCCGCAATCTCCTCCTCATAGGAATTAATGGTATCGGAGGAAGACACCAGCTCGTCCACATACCGCTGCAGCTCTTCAGCCGAAGAACTCTGCTGGGCCGCCACGCTGGACTGTCTGTCCTTCAAAGTCTCATTCAAATCGTCTAACTCAGCCTTCTCCTGTTCCAGAGCATCCTGCTCCTGCTGCAGGCTTTCCCTCTCCTCAGTCAGCCGGGCTTCATCCTCTTCCAGCTTTGCCTCCTGCTCGTCCAGCGCCTGCTTGGTTTCTTTGTACTCCTCCAAAAGCTGGTCGTCATAGCGGACCATCTCTTCTATGTATTCTGCCCGGTTTAAAAGAGACACCAGACTGTCGGAGCTGAGCAGAAGCTCCAAAAACTGTACCGACGAAGAATTCTCATACATAAACTGAATGCGCAGCTTCATTGCCTCGTACTGCTCATCCAGATTGGCCTGCGTTTCATCTATCTGTTCTTTGGTTGTCTGAATGGACGCCTCTATCTCGGTGATCTCCGCCTCCTTGGCCGCGATCGCCTTTTCGCTCTCTGCAATCTGCGCTTCCTTGGCCTTGATATCGGACTGAACCTGGCTGATCTGACCGGACAGGCTCTCATACTGACTGTTCAGCTGGTCCAGATAGCTTTCCACATCGGATTTATTCTGCTCCAGATTGCTGTGATTCTCCTTGGCATCGCTCAGGCTCTCCTCCAGCTTATCCAGCTCGTCATCCACCCGGTCGATCTCGTCATTGACCTCATCCAGGGGGCTCCTCGTAGTCTCCTGAGCCGCCGTATTCTGTCCCTCTGCCGTCTCTGCGCCGGCTGTATCCACCTCCGTGGCCTGTACATGAAGCACGCTTCCCGCAAGCAGCGCGCAGCACAGCGCCAGCGGCAAAAGTCTGCGTCCCAATTTTTTCTTCATCTAGTATCTCCCGTATCTTGTCTGTTTCATCTTTCGATCAGCCGCCGCTTCTTTTATTCCGGCTGTTCGTAATCCTACGCGTCATTTCTATTCTAAGATAATAAATTTTCAATGTCAATGGGGATTTCCTACTGTAATTTTCTCATTATTTTTTCTTTTCTGCGCTTTTTGCGGTCCTGTGCCGGACTCCCGAAAATACTCCAGGAATCTGCCGCTGCTTTTCCACATAAAATATTCCAGTCAAGTATATCCGAGGGGAGGAGCTTTTCTGCGCTTATGGATCTTTCACCTTTACAAAAAGCTATTCTGGCAGAGCTTGCGCTTCTAATAGCCGCCGGTCTTCTTTTTGCCTGGCAGCGTCTTGGTTCCGACAAAAAGCAAGTCTATGCCGACGTCAATATGAACTACGAACTGCTGGAGACCTCCGGTCAAAATACTCAGTCTCAAGCAGAAGAAGGAAATGATGAAGAGAATGATGAAAAAGATTTTATCCATTGGGTGGATTTTGACGTGTCCTGCGAAGCCCTGGAGGACGCCAGCTCCTATGACATTGAAACCCACGGTTCCGCCCTGGAGCTTCACTGGGTTGAACTGCTGGCCGTGCTGGCCTGTCATAACGGCGGAGATTTCTCCTCCTATCGCTCCTCCGATATGGACGCTCTGGCAGAAAGTCTTATGACCGGCGAGAAAACCATAGAAGAGCTGGCGGAAAATCTTCGTTATTATGATTATTACCGGGAGGCATACGGCGCCGTCCTGGACGGAATGCTGGGAGAATATCAGATCCAGACCGGGACCGACCCTGTCACCGGCGAGCCTGTGCTGGAGGACCGCTATGGCCTGAAAGCGTTTCTTCCCATTGCCAAAAACTTTCCTTACAGCGACTACGACGATTTCGGCGTATCCCGCTCCTACGGCTACACGCGCAGTCATCTGGGACACGACATGATGGGACAGGTCGGCACCCCCATCATCGCCGTAGAGTCCGGCTATGTGGAGGCCATGGGCTGGAATCAATACGGCGGCTGGCGGCTGGGCATCCGCAGCTTTGACGGCAGACGCTACTATTATTACGCCCATCTGCGCCAGAACTATCCCTATCAGGAGGGGCTACAGGTGGGCAGCACTGTCACAGCCGGCGACGTCATCGGCTACCTGGGACGCACCGGCTACAGCACAACGGAAAATACCAATAATATCGACACGCCCCACCTGCACTTTGGCATACAGCTGATCTTCGACGAATCACAAAAGGAAGGAAACGGCGAAATCTGGATCGACTGTTATCAGCTGATCCGCTTCTTAGGCCGCAACCGCAGCGAGACGGTCCGCGACGACGCCACCAAAAGCTGGCACCGCATCACCGAATTTATCGATCCTGCCGTCCAGGCCTGGCTCAGCGAAACCCCCTCCAAAGGTGAAAATTCATCTGAAAGTGAAAATCCCTCTGAAAATGAAAATCCCTCCGCTTCGGAGGGATATGGCGAAAGCAGCCCGCTGCCAGAAAAATCAGCCGGACAAATCACCTGGAGGAATCACCCGGCAGACAGAGAAATGATCTCCGCTCCCAAGGCCCTGGCCTCCTCCGGATAGTGGGAAGCAAAAAGCAAAGTGCGCCCCTCCCTCTTTCGCTTCACCAGTTCCATGGCCGCAGCTCTGGTTTTCTCATCCAGGCCCTCGAAAGGCTCGTCGAACAGCAAAAAATCCCCGGACGAGAGCAGCGCCCTCAGCAAGGACACCCGGCGGCGCATACCGCCGCTGAATTCTGAGACAGGCTGAGACAGACTGTCCGCGGGCAGCAGCTCTAAAAGCTCCCGGCGCACAGCCTCCGCCGGCAGATCCGGACGGACCAGCCGAATGTTTTTCACCGCTCCAATTCCCATGCAAAGCCGGTCCTCCTGAAATACCGGAGCAAAATGCACCCGGTCAAAACCGACAAGTCTCCCCTCGTCCGCCGCCTCAAGCCCCATCAGGATACGAAACAATGTGGTTTTTCCCGTCCCGGAGGGAGCCATCAGACAGTAGACGTCCCCTTCCTTGAGACACAGATTTACATGACGAAAAACGCTCTTTTCACCATAGCTTTTTCCCAAATCTTCTATTTGAAATTCCATATCTGCCTCCGCCAAATATCCGCTATCCCATCACGACATCTCCCTGGCTGCTCTTTTGATCAGCAGGAGCACCGCCTTTTCAAAGAGAAAACTCAAAGCGATAATCACCGCCGTCCAGGCAAAAAGCTCATCGGTGGTAAAAAACACCTTGGCCATATAGAGATTCTCTCCGATGGAATACTCCGGCGTACCAATGACCTCGGCGGCGATCCCGGACTTCCAGCTCATGCCCAGGGCCACCTGACAGGCGCTCACCAAATAGGGCGCCAGAGCCGGCCGGTAGATGTGCCAGATCCGGGCAGACCGCCTCACCCTGTACACCCGGCTCATCTCCAGCAGCTGACCATCCGTGGAGCTAAGTCCCGCCGCCGTGTTGAGATAAATAATTGGAAAAACCACCAGAAAGGAAATGATCAGGGACAGATTGTCCGCCCCCGCCCAGATCAGCGCCAGGATCACAAAAGAGGCCACCGGCACCGTCTTCATCAGCGTCACCACCGGCGACAAAAGCTCTCCAACAAAAGGCCGAAAATGCGCCAGGCAGCCGCACAAAAGACCGGCGCCAAAGGCCAGGGCAAAGCCGAAGCCGATCCGGACCAGGGAGGAAAACACGGAGCGCCAGAAGGCGGCCGTCCCCGACAGGCGAAGAACTGCCGCCAGGGTTTCCCAGGGCCCCACCAAAAAGATAGGACGGTTCACCCACAGCGATATCCCCTGCCACAGCAGCAGCCAGAATAAGAGTATCGCTGTCTTTTTTATCAGTCTGGCCCTCTTTGACTCCATCGGTCTACCTCCCTGTCCTGTCGGCCGTTTTTACTCAGTTTGCCAGTGACCTGCATCTGCGGTCAAGGCATGTAATAGAAATCATCGCCAGGCAAAGCTCCGCCTACCGATTCTGCGTTCTGTCCAAACAGCACTTCCAGATAACCGGACAGAGCCGTCTGCATCTCCCCGCCGGTCAGGCAGGTAATATTGCAGTAGGGAATCGCCTGAGCGGCAATGGCAGCCTGGGGCACGATTCCCAGCTGGGCCACCAGCTGCGCAGCCTCCTCCACATTTTCATTGGCGTAGGCCGCCGATTCCTGATGCTCCGCAATAAAAGTCTGAACAGCCGCTTCATTCTCCTCCAGGAAGGTACGATTTACCACCGTAACTCCCGTCACCAGAGAGCTATCCTGGCTGACCTTATCCCATTCCTCCGTCAGATCCAGGGCAATGCGCAGGCTGTCATTCTGCATCAGAGCCGTGGTCACCGCAGGCTGGGGCAGCAGGCCCACTGCGTCAGGCTCCTCAGCCAGGGCAGAAATCACCTCGGCTGCCTCCGCCTTGTACTGCAAATCCACATCCTCTGTGGTCAGGCCGTTCTGCGCCAGAACATACTGCAGGGCATAGTCCGGCGTGGTGCCGCGGCCCGGCAGATAAATCGTACGTCCCTCCAGATCCGCCACGGACTGGATACTGTCTCCGCTCTCCAGCAGGTATAACACGCCCAGCGTATTGATATCCAGCACCACAGCCTCTCCCTCTGTGCGATTATACAGGACGCTGGCCACATTGGCGGGAATCAGCACAATATCCAGATCCCCCCGCAAAAAAGAGGCGTTGATCTCATCGGCGGCCGTCGCCATTGTAAACTCATAGCTGCCCTGCGCCTCTCCATTTTCATTCTTTTCCATCAGAGAAACCAATCCCATGGATGTAGGGCCGCTGAGGGAACCTATGCGAATCACTGTACCGTCCTGTCTCTCCGCGGACTGTCCCTCTCCTGTCTCCTGAGCCGTTTCCTCCTGGGCTTCCCCCGGGGTCTCCTCCTCCGTCTGACCAGCCGCCGTCTCCTCTGCCGCCTCGGTTTTGGCGGTTGTTTCCGCCTCGCTTCCCTCTGTCTCCGTTTCCGAAGCGCAGCCCGCCAGAGCCAAAACCATGCAGAGTCCTAGAATCAATGCCAATAGCTTCCTTTTCATTACAGATCCTCCTCGTAAGTTTTCCTTGTAAGTTTTTCAGATAAGCTTTCCTTTCGGTCATTCCCTCATAATCAGTCATTCCCTCATAATTTGGAATACACCGTCTTGGTACTGATCCCAGGAAGCATTCCCAACCGTCCGGACAGAGCGCTGATGATCTCCGCCGGCGCATCGATCACCACGCTGATGATGGATACCTGACGCTCCCGATAGGGAATGCCCATCCGCCCGATGATATAGGGGCCGTATTCGTGCAGCAGCTGGTTCAGCCTCTCCACCGAATCCGTATTCTCCACGATAATGCCAATCAGAGCCACTCTTGTACTCATCGTATCCATCCTGCTCCTCCTTCCCGTTTTTCTGTTGCAGGACATCTCTGCCGGCAAGACCTCTTCCTCTCCTCTTGCGCAGACTCCTCCAATAGCAAAAGCCTGGCGGCGGCCAGGCTTAAACAGACAGAGCGAAACCAAACGACTCGCAGAAACTCCCGCAGCCGTTTACCTTCATCCGTTCCATCTTCTTTTCCCATGATTGAAATGCCGCCTTAGCCCTCCGGAAATACCCATCGGGATCAGTACCTTTTCAAGCATTTCTAACATATCATAAAACTTGGTTGAACACAAGCCTTTTCTCCGGCACAGAGCGCCGTACCACAATGCGTTCCGGGAAGCTCGCGGCTTCCCGAAGCACAGGCATTACAGCATACTCTGCCCATTTATCACCAGCCGGAAAGCCAGCCCCAGCTTGGCCGCCGCCTTGCGGCAGAGAATCATCCGCCCCATAAAAATCTCGAAATAATCCATCACCGAGCAAATCGTCGTGTCAATGGAAAGGGTCAGGGTAATCTCCGTCTTCTCTTCATTGATGCGAGTGGAAGATTCCTTCACCGAATAATTCACCCTGTCGTGAATATCAAAATCCGTAACAGCCTGATTGCGCACCCGGCTCTGGCGCACATCCGTCTTGTCGGCCAATATAAGAGCCGCAGCAACGGGATTCACCGCCTGTGCCGTCCCCTCGTCATGGTTGCCGATGGCTGTGATAATGGTGGCCGTATCCTCCGCGTCGGCTCCCAGACGGTCCAGTATACGAAAAGCCATAACCGCTCCGCTCTGGGCATGGTCGATCCGGTTGATCACATTTCCGATATCATGCAGATATCCCGCGATCTGCGCCAGCTCTGCCTCCCGGTCCGAATACCCCATGGTTTTTAAAATGTATTTCGCTGTCTCTGCGACCTTGTTTACATGAGCAAAGCTATGCTCTGTATACCCCAGGGCGATTAACGACTCGTCCGCCTTGCGGATATAGGTTTTGATCTCTTCGTTTTTCTTGATTTCCTCAAATGTAATCATTTCTTTTCCTCCCAAATATCAATGCAGGCAAAACAGGGATTTCGCAGCAAAAATTTCACAGCAGGGATTTCACAGCAGAAATTCCGCCAGGACACGATTGCTGATGTCGATTCCTCTGTGACTCAAGCGATATCCAGCCTCCGTCCTGCGCAAAAGTCCTTCTCCTGTCAGACGGGCCAGAGTATCACCGTAGACCTCCTCCAGATCTTGTCCAAAACAGGCGGCAAAATCCTCTGCGCGGATTCCGGCCGTCAGGCGCAGCCCCAGAAACATAAACTCCTCCATGGCATCCTGTCTCCCAACGACCTCTGCCGTTCCCTGAAGCTTCTGCAAATTTTCCGTACCGTCTGCGCCGCCCACCAAAGTTACATCCAGGTAGCGGCTCATATCCGCCGTGTTGGCGAAACGTTTGTCTCCATAAAAGGACGAGGCTCCCAGGCCCAAACCCAGATAGGGAACACGTCTCCAGTAGCCGACGTTATGGCGGCATTCCCGGCCCGGCTTTGCATAGTTGCTGATCTCATAGCGATGATAGCCTGCCGCACCCAGGATCTCCTCCGTCATGGCATACATCCGCCGGTCCTCCTCCTCATCCGGCAGAAGTTCCGGATACCCGCTGTATTTATTATAGAAAGGAGTGCCCTCCTCCACAATCAGACTGTAGGCGGAAATATGCTCCGGCAGAAGTTCCGTCACCCGGCGCAGCGTCCCCTCATAGGACGCCGTCGTCTGTCCCGGCAGAGAAGACATCAGATCGATGTTGATGTTGTCAAAGCCTGCCTCCCTGGCCAGCCGGTAGCTGGCGATAAAATCCGCCCAGGTATGGATTCGTCCCAGCCGCGCAAGCTCCTCGTCGTCCGCCGACTGCAGGCCGATGCTCAGACGATTCACTCCTGCCTGCCGGTAGAGCTTCAGTTTCTCTGCCGTAAGCGTCCCGGGATTGGCCTCCATGGATATCTCTGCATCCGCATTCGGGCAGAAACTCTCTTTCACCGTTTCCATGACCCGGCAAATTCCCTCCGGGTCAATAACCGTGGGCGTTCCGCCGCCAATATAGACGGAAGAAACCGTCTCCTCCCCTTTCTCTTCGCGCACGCTTTCCCCTCTCCAGCGAATCTCCTGTCTCAAGGCTTTCAGATATTTCTCCTGCACCTCCAAAGATGCAGATCCCGACAAAAAATCACAGTAAAGACACTTGCGCGCGCAGAAAGGAATATGAATATATAATTCCACCGCAGATACAGCTCCTGATTTTGTGATATTCTCCCTTCGCCCTGGCCGAATCCGAAACAGAGCAGGGGAATCCTCTCCATCATATTATCTTTCGCTGTATTTTACAATATTTTTTCTGTAAAGGAAAGGATAAATTAACAGGTAAAACAGGAGGAACAGAAATTTTTACACGAATCCGTAATGATGCAGGGCATCCCAAATCCCGCTGCCGTCAGCCGGCCCGGTGACCCACTCCGCCTTTTCCTTTAACACCGCCGAGGCATTGCCCATGGCGATCCCATGCCCCGCCGCCTCCAACAGATCCACATCATTAAAGCCGTCGCCAAAAGCATAGGTATCCTCCCTGGGAATCTGAAAGGTCTCCATACACCATTTAACTCCTCTGGATTTTCCCGCCAGACCGTCTCCACCCGCTCATTGAACCGGTCGGCAATCACACCGCCCCAGTAATAACCGCCGCAGGCTATTTTCTGCTCTCTTGCCATCGAAAACAGACGGTCCAAATCATCCATCAAAATATGCTGCTCCATTATCAGCTCGTCTCCCCGGCAAACCAGCTGCCCGTTCATCAGAATCAGCACCTCCGGCATATAGGGAAGCTCCTTTTGAAACAGAGAAAACGCCTCCCGTCCCCGTCCCGACGCTATCACCACCTGATGTCCCCTTTCCCGCAGCAGGCACAGAGCTCTGCGCGTGGAATTCGGCATGGCCTTTATTTTATGGCTGTAAAGCGTATCATCAAAGTCAAAGAAAAATAGTGAGCTTCTGCTCATCACTGGCCCTCCTTTTTCATTCTCTGTTTGCTTCCCCTTCTGCGAATGCAAAGAACCGCCGCAGATAACTGCCTATGGAAAGGCCGCCCGCAAAAGGACAAATCCTTCCGGGCGGCCATCTCCATTCATCCGGCATGGTGAAGCTATCCAATACTATGCTGCCAGGGTCAAAAGGTCTTAACCTTCAGCCTCAGACACCATATTACTCTGCTATTCGCTTACCTTGGCAATTACATCTGTAAGAGCCGTCTCAATATCCGCACCGCCGATAATCACAGACTTCCACATGCTTCCGCACATTTGTGTCTCCCATCCGAATGAACCAATGAGGTCGGAACGCTCCCTGTATATCTATGTCAACAATGGGCTGATAACTGCAGTGAATTTTCCAACCCCAAAGTTCTTTATCAAAAAGGACACTGTGAAAACAACCATGAGATGAACCAGCGCTGTATCTCATAGGATGTGGATCCAGAAAAATATTCCCGGAATCAGATCAACCAAATGATTAGCCATATCAATTCGTATTCATGGAAATCGCCAGGGAATAAATGCCCAATGGTCAGCTGTTGAAGCGTCTGAAAAATAAAAGCTTGAGTCTTTTAAGCAATAATTAATTGAATATTATAAATAAATAGAATGAAAAGCAATATCGCAAAAATATTTGAGATTTACATCTGGTAGAGATTGTGAAAATATACATAAAATCAATGCAATATCATCTCAAAATTTATAAATACTCAATATAATGAACCGAAATTAGAAAAATAATATTGACAAATGGACCAAAACAGGTCATAATATATAGTGTCATTCGTGATAAAAAGTAATTGAAAATATTCAAAAAGGAGGAAAATAAAGGAAAAGTATTTCGGAATAAGATTGTGGGGAGCGATTGCTAAAAAACATTTTTAGACAAGGAGGGAATGTAAATGTTGGCAACAATTTTTGAAAGTATTTCTACAAACATTCTTACACAGCCGGCGTATATCATTGGGTTAATGGTATTGATCGGAATGCTTGCATTAAAAAAGCCTTGGTATGAAGCAATCAGCTGCATGATAAAAGCGGTTGCCGGATACTTGATTCTGAATATTGGATCAGGCGGCTTCACTTCAACATTTAAGCCAATTGTGGATGCGCTATCATCGAAATTTAATATTACGGCTTCTTTGGTAGATACTTATACGTTGCAGGCGCAACTGCTAGATCCGGCAAATGGTTTTCTTGCTACGCATGCGGATGCCATGCTTTATATGTCGGCCGCATTTGCTATCTCGATTGTTGTAAATTTCCTTCTTGTGAAATTTAATAAAATTACGAAGGTTCGTACTTTGTATATGACAGGACATACTCTTCAGTCCTATTCGCAGAACACTTTATGGTTCTTGGTACTTATAAGTCCTCTTTTTTATAACTGGCCTATAACTATTGCTGTTGGAATTTTTGTTGGCGTATGGGCTGGTACCGGTTCAAACTTTACAGTAGAAGCAACACAAAAATTGACGGGTGGAGCAAATTTCGCTGTTGGGCATCAATCTATGTTCGGTATTCTTGTAGTTGACAAATTGGCCGGAAAACTGGGAAATCCCAAAGACAGTATGGATAATTTAAAGCTTCCGGGATGGCTTTCGATTTTTACAGATAATGTGGTATGTACAACGATTTTGATGTGCATTTTTATGGGCTTTGTGATGGGATTTATTGGGAAAGACACAATGATGACTTTCGATACCACATTGACTGCAGGAACCTGGTATCCGTTGCATATATTTAAAGTATGCGTAAACTTTGCTTTATATATGTCGATTCTGCTTATGGGCGTGCGGATGATGATTGGTGAATTAACAAAGGCGTTCCGTGGCTTCGCAGATAAACTTTTGAAAGGTTCAATGCCAGCCGTGGATGCTGCGGTTACATACAGCTTTGCACCCAGCAGCGTACCTGTACTTGGATTTGCCATGGGTATGATTGGCCAGTTGATTGGAATGGCTGGACTTTTGATATTCAAATCGCCCATCTTATTGCTTCCTGGATTTGTTCCTTTGTTTTTTGACAATGCCACTCTTACCGTTTTTGCAAATAAAGCTGGCGGACGCAAGGCGGCGATTATAGTCCCTGTATTAAATGGTCTATTCCAAGTGGTGATTTCCCTGTTGATGCTGCTATTCTTCCAAAATATAATAGGATTCCATTTGAATGCTTGGCCGGCTATGTTTGATAATAATGTTCTGCTTGCACCATTTGCTTTGGGATCCAAGTTCTTGCATCCAGTCGCTGTGATGCTTATCCTGTCTGTTATTCTTTTAGGACTTACACAGGTGTATTACAGAAGAAATAAAGAACATTACTGGGATCATATGAAAGAAAATTAATACCTACATTAAATAAATAGAGGAGGCATTCATTATGCTGAAAGTTTTGGTTACATGCGGAAATGGCATGGGAAGCAGTTTAATGATGAAATTAAAGGCGGAGGGGGTCTTTAAAAAGCTTGGTTTGGACGCAACCATCGATCATGCGCCCATTGGACAGGCGGTGTCTATGGCAAATTCTTTTGATCTTGTATTTTGCCCGTTAAGTTTAATCGATCAATTCAAAGATTTCACGAGCAAGGACAGAGTTAAAATCGTAAGCCTGGTAAATGTAATTTCAGAAAAAGAGATGGAGCAGAAGCTAAGAGAAAATGGCTATGTGAAGTAATGAACAGAAAGGAGATCGGAGAAATGAGCAAAGACATTTATTACGACAAAATGACTTGGCCGGAAGCAGAAAAACGTATTCCTGAAGCAAAGGCGGTAATTGTGTCATTGGGATCAGTGGAAGAGCATGGTTACCATTTGCCTTTGTCAACAGACAACGTGTTGGGAAATGCTCTGGCCTGCGGCGTTGCAGAACGTACCAATTCCCTGGTCTTGCCAATTATGCCCTTTGGACAAGTTTGGTCCACACGTAATTTTCCAGGTGGGATTAGTTTGTCAGAGGAAACTTTAGTGCGAGTGTTAGTAGACGTGGCATTAAGCTTACAAAGACACAAAGCACGCAATATTATCTTCCATACTGGCCATAACGGAAATCAGCCAGCGATGAAAACTGCAGCCAGACGTTTGTATGATGAATATGGTATGAGCAACATTTGGTATTTCTGCTATCCTGACTTTAGCAAAATGAGTGAAGGAATTATGGAAACGCCCCTATGGAGGGGAACGGGGATGCACGCCGGTGAAGTAGAAACTTCTATGATGTTGGCTGAAGCGCCAGAATTATGCCATATGGATCAAGCCGTGGCAGATTATCCGGAATATCATGAGGAAATTAACTACCGTTGTGTACCTTGGACTGAATATGCTAAGGTGGGGATTTTTGGTGATCCAACTGTAGCAACAGCAGAAAAAGGTAAGGCATATACTGAGAGAATGATAAACCATATGGCAGAAATAATTAACCGTTTGATGGACTAAACGGCAGCTCGATAAAATATCCATACAATGAAAGTGTCTCAGAGTGTGCAAGCATTTTGGGACACTTTCTTTTTGTTGCCGCAATGGATCTATGGCTCTGCTCCTGGGAGCGATCGCGACGGCCACAGCTCCAGACAGTACAATAATCCATTTTTTTCACAAAAGCTTCCCCCTCCCCTATTTTTTTCCGTTTAATTACTCAACTTTCCCAGCGGATATCTGCAAATAACGCTTGTATGAACTTAGCCTGTGAAGCAATCCAATCGGTTACTTTACTTTTTATGCAGGCTGTGATATCTGCTGACAACATAGAAATATGTTC
>CALWLM010000150.1 GCA_944381515.1 uncultured Lachnospiraceae bacterium
AAATAGCTTCTGTTAAATCTCCTGTACGCACAGATAGCGGGGCGCGCAATAAGCGCTTCTTTAGGCCTATTGCCGCAGCCCCGCTGCTGCCGCGAAGGAACGTCTGTTTTCTGCGCTCTCCCTTACGCCTCCTTTACGGCCGCCTCCAGCATCGGCATAAAGGGCGAAGGTGTCTCGGAGGGCACCATCTGTGAATACAGCTTATAGCCCTCGTCGTTCAGACGATGAAAATTCTTCACATCCTCTTCATTGACGCAGATGTTCTTGTTCACTCTCTTCTTTCCCGCGCCGTTGGACATGTTTCCCACGGTCACATCGCACTCCAGCTTGTATCCGTTGTCGATCAGCTGGCACAGGCAGCCGGGCGTTTTGGTGACAATGGTAATCCGCTCCCGCCCATATTTGCCGCTCAGCAGATTGGCCGCCGCCTTTTCCGCCTCCAGCACGCTCAGCTTGACGCCGGTGGGGCAGGCGATCTTCAGCACCGATTTCAAAATCGGGTCGTTAGCCGACTTTGCATCAATCACCATGATGCGGTTGCAGTTCCAGGAGCCCTGCCACAGCGTGGCCACCTGTCCATGTATCAGTCTCTCATCAATACGAATTGCGCATACTCCCATAGTTTACGTTCTCCTCACTCTTTATGTCGATTTTTACAGAATTCCGATCCAGGTCAGAACAATACAGATCACGATGATCAGCCAGACCATGCGAACCGTCGTCATCTTCTTGGAACCCAGTCCCTTGTAGATCAGCCAGGTGACAAGCGCCGGCAGCAGATAAGGGAAGATGGCGTCCAGGATATCCTGAATCGACTGAGTTGCATCACCATAGGTAAATACATAGGGGATGGTAATCTTTACGGTGGAGGGAATCATACAGCCCACCACTACCAGGCCCATGATGGTTACCGCAGCAGTCAGACCCTTGATCAGATCCTGCTTGGTGGTAATAAAGCTTACGCCCTGCTTGTAGCCGCTCATGAAGAACCAGTAACGGACAAAGCCGTTGCAGAAAATGCACAGCGCCACGCACAGAAGCAGGCCTACAATGGAATTCTCCAGAGCCATATATCCGGCCAGGGAACCGAAGATAACCTTGGAGCTCACCTTGAAGATAGAATCGCCCAGTCCGGCGAAGGGACCCATCAGACCGGTTCTCAGAGCCACGGCGGTATCGGTGATCCCTTCCGTTTCGCTCTCCTCCAGAGCCAGAGTCGCTCCGTGAATGATCTGACCCATGGTGTTCTCTGTATTATAGAAAGTAGACAGATACTGTTCCGTCTTCTGGGCAATCAGTTCATCGTTGCCGGCATAGATTTTCTGCAGCGACGGAACGATAAAGCGGGTAAATCCAGGGGACTGCATGGTCTCATAGTTGAAGGACTGCCACTGATAGCACATACTGCGTATCATGGCCTTCTTTACATCACTCTTGGACAGCTTACTCATCGTCTACACCTCCCATGCTGTTCTGAAGATCTGCGATCTTCTGGTTGTTGTAATAAGCGATCATTGCCAGGGCAATACCCACCAGAGCTGCACCCAGAGCGCCGATTCCGAAGTAAGCAAACAGTACGAAGCCGATCAGCAGGTACTGGAAGTTGCCCTTCAGGTTCATGGAACGCAGCAGGATGGCAAAACCGATAGCCGGCAGCATATTGCCTGCGTTCTGGAAACCTGCCAGCAGCCAGTCAGGGATGAAGTTGTTGATGGCCTCTACAATAGGAGCGCCGAAAGCGAACAGAATGATTAACGGCAGGGGAGCATCCAGAATAATGCGGGGCCAGAAGCCGATGTTGATCCATCTAACCGCTCCGTTGACATCCTTTTCCGCCACCTTGTTCTGAGCCTTGTGCAGGAAGAATGAACCGACCATCTTTGCCAGCACGTCCAGGGTCGACGCCAGCGTCGCCACCACAATACCGACAGCCATACCGGTCTCCAGGTTGGTCACCGCGCCAAAGGCCACGCCGACTACCACGCCCATGTTGTAGTTGGGAACGGTGGAGCCGCCTAACGGATTGAGACCGATGTTCATCAGCTCATATGTACCTCCCAGATAAAAGCCGGTGGCCACATCTCCCATAATGAGTCCTGTGACCAGTCCGTTCAGCACAACGCCGCCAGCTACCAGACCCATTCCGGTATAGCCGGTGAAGAAGTTGTAGAACGTGAACCATAAAATGATGAGTACTGTTTCCTCTCACATCTGCGCCTCGATGGCGTCCATATATCCCCTTACATCGCAGGGGCGGTACTTGCTTCCTCTGCTCCGGGCCGAATCCTCATAAAGCTCGGGCTGCAGAATGTAGCTCTTGTATCCATTGGTGTATCCGCAGATCACACAGCACTTGGCCTTGCTGTAATTCTTTAATTCAATTCCCAGTGCCGACCCCAGTTCTCCGGGACTGGTCACAATCTCCAGATCCCCCAGGCGCAGAACAGTGGAATACAGAAGAATATCCACCTCGCTGATGTCCAGATTTCTGCGCAGGCTGTTGGCCGAATCGTACAGAAGCTTTTTGGCCTGAGGATCTTCCTCCGCGGCCATCTTCTTCTCCAGCTCATCAATCTCCGCCTGTAACTCCTCCCTGCGATCCTCCGGCTGATAGTGTACGCGATAGGTCACATACCGGTCGCAGTCAAAACGAAGCTTCAGCCTGGTATCGCACTGTATGGCGTCGATCTGCTGGGCCGCCATACTGGAGAGTCTCTCCAGCTCCGCATAGTCCGTCCCCTGGCGCCAGGCCCGGTTGCTGCAGTCGCCTGCCGCTCCCACCACCATAGCCGGGTAATAACCGCGGCGCTCATGGAGCTTTTCACAGACAGCTCCGGCATAATCCGCCGTAAGGAGCGTATTCTCCGGGTCCAGCACGGTGGAATGGGTAGCCCAGTTGCAGATGCCGGCCACCACCCGGCCGTCCTTATCGCGGCACTCTAAGAGGATTACCTCATTGTCCGCCGGCTGACCGTAGTAAATGCGGCTTCCATAACAGCCCTCTACCATTCCCTTGCCGAAATACATCTCGCATTCGGTCAGAGAAGCGCGGCATTCCTCATAGGATTTTTTCACCGTATCCACAAAAAAGTCGTAATATTCCTGAGAAAAAACGCCGGTATTCCAGTGCTTGTGATAGCTCATCACCGAATGATGGTCGTGGGTGGCCGACAAAAGCACCCGATTCTCTCCAATGCCGTAGGCCGCCGCCATCATCTTTTTGATCTCGTTGCAGGACCATTCTTCAAATTCGATATAATCCGCGTTGAACAGAAATATTTCCTCCCCGTCCACCTCCAGGAGCACCGCCCTTGCATAAATATCATCGTGAACTCCTTCGGCAGGCTTCCTTCGGCTCTCATACCGGGGGCCATAGCCGATCAGATAAAACTCTCCCTGGGGCGTCAGGCAGTATCGTTTGGAACTTGCTCTCATTCATTGCCTCCTGTTGCCGGTCTGTTACGAAATATCAGCCCTGTGTCCATCCTTATAAACATTGTAAGGATTATAGCGGATGGCGGAACCTTGATAAATATACTTCTGCAAAATCGTCTTGCTGGCGTTCTGAGACGGCATAAAGCGCTCCGTCTTTTCATCATAGTTGGCAGGGTTCTTCATGATGGCCTCCGCCGCATGAAGCAGGTAGCGAAGCGTCTCGCCAGTCTGATCGAGCATCCCGTGTCCGGGGAATACCGCCTCAATCTCATCGAATCGAGGTTCCAGCTTCTTGAGCGCATCCCTCAGGGCCTCCACGCTGCAATTCTCCGCGTAGGGCTCTCCAGGCTCTCTGTCGCAGATGCCTCCCGTATCTCCGGTAAAGATAATATGGTTATGGTGATCGTAATAGCCGCTCTGGCCCGGCGTATGACCGGGAAGCATAACAAGCTCCACCTCGTAGCCGCCTCCCAGATCAAAAATGTAATTATCCGGCACCGCTACGATTTCGTATTCCTTCTTCCACTTAACCAGATCATTCTTATCAAATTCCGTCCATTTGCAGCTGCCGTCCTCGTTGAACAGATAATCCCAGATGTGAGGATTATTCTTCTGCTGCATCCGGTAGGCCTCGGCCTCCGAGCAATAGATCTTTCCAAACTGGCAGTTGCCGTAAGCGTGATCGTAATGGTTGTGGGTGCAGGCTACGATGAGCTCTTTATCCTCGCCCACCATCTTTTTTACCAGTCCTTTGAAATCACCGATGCCAAAGCCGGTATCGATAACCATGGCCTTCTCCGGTCCGTCAATGATAAAGGACCATACGTCCCCGGCTCCATCCAGGCTCTCCGAAAAGCAGGCGTAGACGTTGTCCCGCATCTGATAGACCTCCGCATAAGGGTCGATTTCTGGATAAAACTGCTTTAATGTACTGAATTCCCGAAGAATCTTGTAGTACGGCCAGCGGATCGCCCGTTCCTCATCCCACACGATCCTGTGGGACTTCAAGTCCGATTTGATCGGTCTCGGTATCCTCTTCATACTCCTTCCTTTCCAGCGCCAAAAATGCCATTTTTTGTTTAAAATGAACGTTTCCGGCATTTCAGCGAAATTACTATGTGTCAAATTAACTGATGACTCCGCGGATTCTGTTCTTTCTTTCGTTGTGATTATACACAATAATCCCTTTCGGTTAATTCATTTTTTTGCATCATGATTAAGTCAAAAATAATGCAAATATTAAATTTTGATAAGCTTCTTGTGAAATAAAAATAAACTCCTGTCATTTTTCACCCTTTTTATAAAGATTTGAGCTCTTATTAACTGCGGAAAAATTCAGGACTTTACATGAACTTAACCTTTCTCTTTTCCCTCCTTAACATTCCTTGCTTAAAGTAAAATTGGGTTTTTATACGGATGACATCTCTGCCCTCACATTTTTTTCGACCGTTACCCCGTTTTGGCCCCCGCCGGGCCGTATACTGTATAAGGGAGGATCTGTTGCATGAAAAACGAGCGCGAGCTCTCCGGGCAAGTATATGAAGCCAAGGAAGATATGGAAGCGGCCGACCGGCTGATCGGCACCTATCTGCCTTTTATCCGGTCAGAGACTGCTAAATTTCTGGGGCGTCCGCCGCAGGAGGGACACGACGACGAACTGAGTATCGCCATGATCGCCTTTCACGAAGCTATCCAGGGGTATTCCCGCGGACGGGGCGCCTTTCTGCCCTATGCCGCCATGCTGATCAAAAGCCGGCTGATCGATTATCAGCGAAAGGAAAAACGCCACAAAGGCATCCTTTCTCTGGAAACACCCGCCGGAGAGGACGAGAACGCCCTGGGCGACACTTTGCCCGGCGATGGAGATCACGGCGAAGACATCGTCATGCGGGACGCCACCAGGGCGGAGATCGAAGAACTCTCGGCGCAGATGAAGCTCTTTGGCGTTTCCCTTACGGATGTAGCGGACAACTGTCCCCGCCAGCAAAGAACGCTGGCGGCCTGCCGCAAAGCGATGCAGTATGCCGCAGATCATCCCTCTCTGCTGGACGATTTTGTGCGCACCAGGCGTCTCCCCCTTTCCGCCCTCTGCGAGGGCAGCCGGGTGGAACGAAAAACCCTGGAACGCCACCGCAAATATCTGGTCGCGCTGCTTCTGATCTGCACCAACGGATATGAACTGATACGCGGCCATCTGAAACAGGTTTTAAAAGGAGGGACAGCAAAATGAAATATATTGTCATGGAATGTCACGACAGCTACGCCGTCCTTCTGGACGAGGAGGGCCGCTTCGTAAAAGCCGCCGCCCTTCGCTACCAGGTTGGAGAGACCGTGGAGAACCCTGTATTGATGAGGGACGTCTCCGCCTCCTCCGGCGCAAACCGGAACGCGCGCCTGCTGCGCCTCTTTACCGGGACGGCAGCGGCCCTGGCAGCCTGCCTGGTTCTGGTCTTTGGCCTGCGTTTTTATCAGACGCACCTGGCAGCCTATTCCTCCATACTCCTCAGCATCAATCCTGAGGTGCGAATGGATCTGAACCGCCAGGGCGACGTAATCGAGCTTACCGGAACCAACGAAGACGGCGTTCTTCTCTTGGAAGGATACGACGGAAGCGGCAAGAGCCGCCTGACGGTCACACAGGAGCTGATCGATCGGGCCATCGACATGGGCTTTCTGTCCGAGGGCGGGCAGATCTCCTTCTCCATCGATACCCCCGACGAAGTGCTCTTTCAAGAATACGGCCTGGAGCTGCGGGACGGCGTCACCACCTACCTGGCCGACCGCCTCACTGTGACGATTCGGATTACAGACGCTGCGGTAATCCCCGGAAATTCCTCCGCCGACGCTCCGGCGCCATCCACAGAGCCTGCCGCTGTCCCTTCCTCAGAAGCAGACGCGCAAACCGATGGGCAGACCAGACCTGCCTCCTCGCAATCCTCTGGGGCCGTGCAGCCCTCCTCGGAGGCTTCTCCGGTTTCAACCCAGCCGGCGACGCAGGCGCCCACCCAGCCTTCTTCCCAGGCCACTGCTCCGGCTCCCACTCAGGCCCCGACCCAGGCGCCCACCCAGGCTCCTGCTCAGCCTTCCACCCAAGCCCCCACTGCCCCTCCAAGTACTCAGGCTCCCGGCAGCGGAGATTCCGGTTACGATTCTCCCGCAGGAGACAGCGCCTATGAGGAGCAGCCGGAGGGAGACAGCGCCTACGAGGCGGAACCGGAAAACAGCGGTGATTCCGCCTATGGAGACGGGTCAGACGATGATGACTGACCCCGTCTCACTGTGATAATCACTGTGATAATCACTGCGGTAATCGCCACGATAAAATGATGCTGCAATCTGCAAAAATATTTTTTTAAAAAACTTTTTCAATTACCCCAATTTGGCAAAGACCAGCGCGTATTCTTCAGGTGTAAAGAAAATAAACGCCAAAGGCGATAATTCGATCCGGCCACGCCAGGATCGAAAAAAAGAAAGGAGAATCTGAAAATGATGAATCTAAGAAGAAAACTTGCAGCAATGGCCTCTTCCCTGGCAGTCCTTACAGCTGTCCTTCTTGCCGGCTGCCAAGCTCCCGCCGCCAGCCAAACCGACGCTGCCCCCACCGAAACCATATCCTCCGCTCTGGCCGATACGGGAATTCTCACCCTGAGCGTGAATCCCGAAATCCAGATCGAGTACAACAAAGAAGGCAAGGTGGTAAATCTCACCGGCATGAACGCCGACGGCGAGGCCATCGTCTCCTCCTATCAGGACTATATCGGCAAAGACTGCCAGACCGTACTCTCCGATCTGGTTCAGAAGATCAACGAGGCAGGATATTTTGTAGAGGAAATCGACGGCAATCCCAGAAACATCGTGATTCAGATCGAGCCCGGCTCGGTTCTGCCCAGCGATGATTTCGTACAGCAG
The DNA here is from genome assembly GCA_944381515.1 of uncultured Lachnospiraceae bacterium. GTDB lineage: Bacteria > Bacillota > Clostridia > Lachnospirales > Lachnospiraceae > RGIG7193. The sequence continues at coordinate 7,345 of CALWLM010000150.1, forward strand.
ATCAGCCAGAGCACGCAGACGGCAGTCGCCAATCTGAGCCTGGCCTCCGATATCGTTACTATTGACAAAGACGACTATGATCCTCAGTATGCGCAGGGTTCGACTCCCTCTCCCTATATCACGCTGGAGAAAGCCCAGGAGATCGCTCTGGCCCAGGCCAATGTAAATGCTGCCGATGCTGTTTTTGATGACCGGGAATTTGATCTGGACGACGGCACTCCGATCTACGAGCTGGAGTTTATGGCCGGCGGATATGAATACGAATACGATGTAGATGCTGTTACCGGTCAGATTCTGAAAGCAGAACACAATATGCCGGTAGACCAGGGCGCGACCCAGGCCGCAGACTATAACGACACCGATTACGGCCCCAATAACGACGGCGTCACCGACTACAACGACACCGATTACGGCCCCAACAACGACGGCGTCACCGACTACAACGACACCGATTACGGCCCCAACAACGACGGCGTCACCGATTATAACGACACCGACTACGGCCCCAACAACGACGGCGTCACCGATTACAGCGGCGATACCAACTATGACGACGGCGGCTCCAACTACAGCGACAGCGATGACGATGGAGACAGCGGCTATGACGACTGAGCCGGGTAAGGAACTTCGGCTGCGCCACGAGGTAAAGCACCAGATCAACCGGCAGGAAGATCTGGTGCTCCGCAGCAGGCTGTCCCGGCTTTTCCCCCGGGACAGCCACGCAGGGCCCGACGGCTCCTACCGGGTAACCAGCTTGTATTTCGACACCCCCCAGGACCGGGCTCTCAGGCAGAAAGCCGACGGAGTGGACCACAGAGAAAAGTTCAGGCTGCGCTATTACGGCAGCGATCTTTCCTTTATTCGCCTGGAAAAGAAATATAAGCTAAACGGTCTGTGCGGCAAGCGGAGCACAGGACTGACAGTCCGCCAGGTCCAGATGCTTCTAAGCGGAAACATCTCCTTTCTCGCCGACAGCGCAGATCCGCTGCTGTCGGAACTCTACAGCAAACTCCAGGGACAGAGGCTGATGCCCAAAACGGTAGTCTGCTACGACCGGGAGGCCTTCACCTATAAACCGGGCAACGTTCGCATCACGCTGGACCGCCGGGTGCGCACCGGCCTGTCCCGCACCGATTTTCTGAACACAGAGCTTCTCTGTCCCGAAGTTCTCTCTGACTACACCGTACTGGAAGTAAAATATGACGCGTTTTTGCCGGACATCGTACGAATGGCCGTGCAGGTGCCCCACAGGCAGGGCCAATCCTGTTCCAAATACGCTCTCTGCCGCCGTCTGGACTGATTCCGGCCTGAGACCGACTCTGTACTGGCTTTAAGCTGATTCCGGACTGACCTGACGCCGGACCAAACAGGCAGAACAGGTCCTGAAAACATAAGCAACGAGGAGGATAAAAATCCCATGAGACTACAGGACATCTTCAACAGTAATTTTCTCAGCAACCTGCAGAGTATTTCTCTCCTGGACATGGCGCTGGCCATGATACTGGCCTTTCTGCTGGGTCTTTTTATCTTCTTCATCTATCGAAAGACCTGCATGAGCGTCATGTATTCGGCCAGCTTTGGTATGACGCTCATCGCTCTGGCCCTTATCACCACCCTGGTAATCATGACTGTGGTCAGCAATATCGTGCTGTCTCTGGGTATGGTCGGCGCCCTGTCCATTGTACGCTTCCGCACCGCCATCAAAGAGCCTATGGATATTGCTTTTCTGTTCTGGAGCATTGCAGTAGGCATCGTGCTGGCCGCCGGCCTGATTCCCCTGGCCGTCTTTGGCAGTCTCTTCATCGGTCTGGTTCTCCTCGTCTTTGCCCGCAGCAAAACGGCCGATTCCCCCTATATTCTTGTGGTCCGCTGCGCAGACGGCGAGACAGAAGGCCGGGTCCGGGAATTCATACATTCCCAGGTAAAGCGGATGAGCTTAAAGAGCAAGGCCATCGAAGCCGGTCAGATCGAGCTCAACTATGAAGTTCGCCTGCGCGAGGAGGACAGCAGCTTTGTCAATGAGCTGGACCGGATGGAGAAGGTATCTCACGTGGTCCTGGTCTCCTACAACGGCGACTATATGGGGTAATCGCATGATCCGAAGCAAGCATATCGATCTCATATGCCTGGCCGGCATCATTCTGACCATTCTGCTCACGCTTTTTCTGCTGTCCGCAGATGCGCTGGGACTGTGGACCGCCGACAGCAGCCCCGCCTACGAGGACCGTCTCTTTGATTCCGACCGCGTCCACTCCATCGATATACGCCTGGAGGACTGGGAGGGCTTTCTGGCGGAAGCCGGAGAGGAAGAATACGTTCCCTGCACTGTCGTTATCGACGGCGAAACCTTTCATCAGGTAGGCCTTCGCGCCAAAGGGAATAATTCTCTGCGCCTGACCGGAGAATATGGCTTGTCCCGCTACAGCCTGAAGCTGGAATTCGACCATTACATAAAAGGCGCCAGCTACCATGGTCTGGACAAATTTTCACTGGACTCCTCTTTTCAGGACAACAGCTACATGAAGACCTTTCTGACCTACGATATGTTCCGCTTCATGGGCGTGCCTGCCCCTCTGTGCAGTTATGTATTCGTGACGGTAAACGGGGAGGCCTGGGGGCTGTTTCTGGCCATTGAGGAACCGGAAGAAGCCTTTGCCCGGCGCAATTTCGGCCCGGACTATGGCGAACTCTACAAGCCCGACTACCGCTCTTTGAAAGACGAAAACGCCGATGTAGCTCTGCGCTACACCGGCGATGATCCCGCTCTTTATGATAATATTTTCCGCAACGCCAAATTCAAAACCTCCGAAGCAGACAGACAGCGTCTGATTGAAGCACTGCGGATACTGGATTCCGGTGAAAATCTGGAAACCGCCGTCAATGTGGACGAAGTGCTGCGCTATTTCACCGTTCAGGTTTTCGTAATGAACTGGGACAGCTATCTGGGCCCCACCGGCCACAATTATTTCCTCTACGAGGAAGACGGAATCCTGAGCATTCTGCCCTGGGACTACAACCTGGCCTTCGGCACCTATGCCCTGGGAATGACCGATCCCATACGGGACCCCTCTGTCCTGATCAACTATCCGATCCATACGCCGGCAGAAGGCGAGGTCATGCTGGAACGTCCTCTGTATCACAATCTGATGCAGACAGACGAATATTTCGACCGGTACCGCCGGTATTTCGATCAGTTTATCACCGAATATTTTGAGAGCGGACGCTTTGAAGCAACGCTGCGCCAGACCTCCCGTCTGATCGCCCCTTACGTGGAGGCAGATCCCACCGCCTTTTGTTCCTACGAAGACCATCTGCTGGCCGTAGATACTCTGTCGGCTGTCTGCCTGCTGCGGGCGCAGAGCGTGCGGGGTCAGCTGGACGGGGATATTCCCGCCACACTCCGCGGCCAGGCAGAGTACCCGGAGCTCAAAGTGGACACCTCCGGCATAAACCTGGAGGATCTGGGGGACTTCGACGACCTGGAAAACGCCTCTAAACAATGAAAATTTCGCTTCCAAACAGAAGCTCCTTCGGATCTCTGTCTCCATGAATCAGGGCATCGACCGTTTCTGCCCGAATATGAACAAACCTTCTCAGGACGCCGTTAAGCATCTGATTTGCCTTCAGAGACGGCGTCCTGTTATAGCAGACAAAGATCTGAGAGCGGTTCTCATTCCAGACAAAAGCCTTTCGATTAATCAGCACAAAAATCTGCTGCTGCGCCGCCCCGTCGAACACAGGCAGCAGCACCACTCCATTCTCCCGCTCCAGTTCGATATGGGTGTCATTTTCCTCCAGCTCCTTTTTTACATCTATACTTTTGTCCTCTTCTATTCTATTTTTTGCAAAGAGTCCGTCCAGATACGCAAACACCTCCTGCTTGGACTTAAGAGCAGTCCGATAGAAACAGTCGTCTTTCAGAATCGTCTGCTCGCATTCCTTCTGCACTCCTTTGAGATAATCGTCCAGCTCTGGGCAGCGGTACTGGCCCGGCCGAAACTCCACCGTCAGAACAGGAAGGCCATACCGGGTCAGATATTTTTGACGGTCCCGGTCCAGATCGGTCATCAGAAGATCGTACTCCTCCTGTTCCTCCTCCATATACTGGCATATCTCTCCCGGCGTCACCAGTCCTACCTCCGTCCCATAGCCTTTGCGGATATTGGCGGCTAACGACTTGGCACAGGAAATGCCATATTGAGAGATCACCAAGATATTCTGTGCATAGTAACAGTAGCTGTCTCTCTTTAACAGGCGGTGAAACAGATAAAAAGCGCTCATGGCATTCTCCCGGGACAGACGGATTCCATGCTTCTCCTCATAAAACCGGGCAAAGTACAGACAGAAATCGGAAGAGCGAATCCCCTTTCTCTCCACATAACCCAAAACCTCCGGGTCTGTATAAACGCCAAAAATCAGGCGATTTTTCAATGTGTACAAAAACAGAATCCAGTCCTCCACAAAGGTGTCGTCAAAGATGTTGCAGGAATAACCCCACTCTGCGGTTACATCACGGATCATTTCCAGCGTTTCTTCGTAATATCCCGCATACTCTTCCATCTCCTTCAGGTGACGGTTCTGCGTCTCGTAGGACAAAAGAAGTATGGAGAGAGCCAGCACGTCCTGCTCCTCCGGCTTCTGGTTATAACGGGCTCCGATACGTTCCCACAGCCTCCGGGCAAAATCATACTCCGGCGTATTCTCCGCTCTCTGCCTCTGCTCTTCACCAAACTGTATCTCGCTGGTGTATTTGCGCCGGGTAACGCTCAGCTGCATATAGTGAATGATTTTGGGGAAGTGCAGAATGGGAATCGTAAAATCATCCTGTTCCCGCAGGCACTCCATCAGGTCCTGCCTGGCCATCTCATAGTGATCGATGCCGTCCATCATAAAAAACAGAGTCTTAAAGCCATATTCGCCATGGCTTTCGTCCTCCATGGTATTTTTCAGAATTTTGTGCTGATAGATCAGGCACTGACGCCGGTTCCACTCGCCGCCCTCTACCACCAGTCCCTGACTGCTTCTCCGGTTTTTCAGAGTCAGCCCATAGGAATTGAGAAAACGCCTGACCTGATTTAACTCTCCCAGAATGGTGCCGCGGGAACAGTACAGTTCCTGACAGAGTCCCTCCACGGTCAGACCTCCGCCGGAACACAGCAGGCGGCGGATCAGATAATGCACCTGCGTCGGATAACGGTTATCCATCCTCTGATTTCTCTTATAGAGATACTTAAGCCGCTCCAAATAGGGCCCGGCCGCCCGGGGATTAACGATCTCCAGATAATTGCCTACCGACGTTCTGGATGCGATCACAAAGCCGTGCCTTTTTATCTCTTCATTAATCAGTCCAATTTCCTTGCGTATCGTGTTGATGGCCGCCCCGCAATGCAGCGACAGTTCCCGGTTGGACACCGGTCTATCCGCCTCCATTATGGCTTTCAGTATCTTTCGGTCCAGCTCGCTCAGCATGATTTGTTTCTCCTTCCGTCTCCGACAGGTCTCAAAGGTTCTCCTGTTCATCCCTGTTTCGTATTGAGGCCGCGCCTCATCTTTTTTATCATACCGCATTTTGACCCTTCGGGCAAGCAGCGGCCGCGCCGCAGACGGCCAGATAACGGCAGCAGATCAGCAGATTCTCCGATATTCTTCTGTCTGCCCTGCCACACGCGAAAAGAAGCCGCGCTTAAGCACCGCTTCTTTTCGTCATGCTGTGTATCCTGATTCAAGGAGGTTGTATTGATATTATCGGATTTTGTATTTTTTTCTGTCCCAGGCTTTACTCTGTCAAAAGCTTTCTCGTCTTCCAGCGTCCGCTCACATAATAACCGATGCAGATCAGGCAGGGAAGGATACGGGAGCAGGCCACGCCCCACCACAGACCTTCATAGCCCATTCCAAACACCGTCATGAACAGCCAGCCCAGCCCGATCTTGCAGACAACACCGTCCAGGATACCAATGGCAAAGCCCAGCTCCACGAAACCGCAGCCCGTTACCATGGCCTGGAATGCTCCAATGGCAGCCGAAACAATAAAGTGTACCGTAAAGATATGCAGGAAGGTCACGCCCATCTCAATAACTGCGGCATCCTTCGTAAACAGACGGAAGATCTGATGAGGAATCAGCCAGCAGATAGCGCAGGTGACTGCCGCACAGGTAAGGGTGGCCGCCAGAGTACACAGAGTAACCTTTCCGGCTCTCTCGGTCTTTTTGGCGCCCAGGTTCTGTCCCACCATGGAGGCCGAGGCTGTATCCACTCCCTGGACGAATACTTCCAGGAACTTCTGCAGCTTGTTGCCCACGCTGTTGGTAGCAGACACCGTCATGCCAAAGGAGTTGGCGCTGGCGTTGACCCAGAGCATGGAGAAACGCACCAGCAGGCTTCTCACCACCTGCGGAATACCCAGTTTTACCAGCACGTTCAGAATTTCCCGGTCCATCTTAAAGTAGGAAAGCTTCAGCTCAAAGTCGAATCGTTCCTTACTTTTATACATGAAGAAAAAGGCCGCGGCGAAGGAACCCAGCTGAGAAAGCGTGGTGGCAATAGCCGTACCCGCAGCCTCCAGAGGAATCACCGTCACCAGTAATATATCCATGATAATGTTGATAACAGCCGCTACCAGGATAAAATACAGAGGTTTCTTGGATTCGCCCATACCCCGCAGAATACCGCAGACCGCATTATATCCAAATATAAAAGGAAAACCCAGAGCTGTAATCACCATATAAGAGCTGGCCTGTCCCATGGCCTCCGCCGGGCAGTTCAAAAGCTCCAGAATCTGCCGGTTGAAGAGAATGGTCCCCACCGCCAGCACGCAGGATACGGCAATCATAAAGCTCAAAAGCGTTCCCACCGTCTTTTTAATTCTCTGTTCCTGCCCTGCCCCAAACAGCTGGGCGATAAAAATCTGTCCTGCCGTCGAAAATCCCATGGCCACAGGGCTCACCAGGTCAGCAATCTCGCCGCCGGTATTTACGCCCACGGTTCCTGTATTTCCCACAAACTGTCCCACTACGATCAGATCGACCATGGAATACAGCTGCTGAACCAGATTGGTAAGTACAATAGGGACTGCAAATATCAGCAGTCCCTTCATGATAGGGCCCTGCGTCAGATCGGAGCCCATTTTTGCTCTTTTTACTGTCTGCTCCATGCCAACACCTCTTTTACTTATTCTCTATTTCTCAAATATCCATAAAGAAATTATAAAATGATTTTGGCACGGCTGAATTTTAAAAATTGGTTTTACATTAGTGCAAAAACAGAGCGTCCCTCCGGCCTCACCGGCCGTCGGGGCGCTCTGCCCGGCGGCGTCATTCGCCGTCAGGACTGCTAGAAACAGGCCCCGCCTCCACCGGCGCCATGACCTGATAACAGATCAGCGTCTGGGCCGGTGAAGGCTCGGCGGCGGCTACCGACATAAAAAAGATATCCCCCGCCAACCGCAGGTTCATATCGCGGACGGCCTCCAAAAGAGGCTGGGCCGCCTCTTTGGCCTGTATGCGCTCCTTCTCCTTCTGAATGCTGATCGAGCAGAGAAATTGTCCGCCCGCTATCCGTCTGGTATATTTCCCTTCCGCCAGCCCCAGTCTCTCCATATCCGCCCGCCTCACCATTACGCCGGCCGGACAGTAGGGCTTATCCTCTTGCAGCTCCTCCCTATGCAGCACCGGCATCGGATAGGTGATGGGCATCTGGGCAAGCCACCGGCCGAGCTCCTCCTTGAGCGCATTGTCCCTTCGCAGTCTCTGCGCCCCGTAATATTCCAGGTAGCACATCTCCTCCTGGCGGACAAACCACAGACTCTCCGGACTTTCCACCACGCGGCGAAGAATGGCATTGTGCTCTTTCAGCCTCTCCAGAATTCTCTGCTCCCGCCATACCTTCTGTTCCATCTCCTCGCATTTTTGCCGCAGGATGCCGGACAGCTCCTCCGCCTCGTTTTCCCCGCTGTGAATCAGACTCTCCACCTCATTTAACGGGACTCCATAAGTGTTCAGAATTTTGACCATCCGCAGAAGCGGCACCTGCATAATGGGATACGTCCGGTATCCGTTCTTACTGTCCTTGTCAAAGCGCACAAGGCCTTTCTTCTCATAGTAGCGCAGCCCCTCCGTCGTCATTCCCGTCTCATTGGCCACATCCTGGCTGTAGTACAGCAAGCTTTCTTCCCCCTTTCTCCGGTATTTTCATTTACCTTACCCCAAACAGCGCGGATGATCAAGATACCGGCAGAGACTTTGGACAAAAAATCCGAACCTGCCCCCCAAAGAAGACAGATTCGGACTTTATTCAGCGTTTTATTTCATGCCCTTTGTTTTTGATTTTCCCTTTGCAGGGCAAGCATTCTGCCGCCTTACTCTGCGTCCTTACTCTGCGGCCGGAACTTCCTCCTTGCCGTAGACTGCGCAGTTCTCACCGGCAATCTGGCCGAATACCAGGCAGTCTACGATAGCGTTGCCGCCCAGACGGTTGCCGCCGTGAATACCGCCGGTAACCTCGCCCGCCGCATAGAGACCAGGAATCACCTCTCCCTCTTCATTCAGCACCTGGGCGTTTGTATTGATAACCACGCCGCCCATGGTATGGTGCACAGAAGGAGTTCTGGGAATCGCGTACCAGGGACCGTTCTCCTGCTTTACGCTAAAGAGAGCGCGGCCATACTCATCGCTGACTGCATTGCTGTCCACATTGGCATTATACTGGTCGATCTGAGCCTGTACGGTCTCATAGTCCCAGCCCACCTGCTGGCACAGCTCTTCCAGGGTATCGCCCACAATAACGTCGCCGCTCTTGATAAGCTCTGTCAGCGGCACGCCGGACAGATCGTAAGTATTCTCCGGGTCCGTGATCACGTCGCCGCTCTCCACCATATAGAACAGAGCGTCCGTCTGGTCCAGCGCAGCCAGAGAAATATCATCCCGTCTGCCATCCTCGCCGATAAAGCGCTCTCCCTCGGAATTGAAGAACAGATAGCCCGCAGCCTCCAGAGGAGCCACATAACCAAAGGTGCAGTTGCCGGTCTTGGGGCTGGTGGTCTGCAGAAGCTGAATCTGATCCATATCCCGCAGAGCCGCGCCTGCCGCTACCGCCATCTCGATGCCGTCGCCGGTCATACCGGGCAGGTTGGTGCTCTTAAGCTGAGACAGATCGGGCCACTTGCCGGAGGTATTGTACTCCTGCACCATCTCCAGATTGCCTGCAAAGCCGCCGGTGGCCAGAATCACACCCTGATTGGCATAAATGGTGTAAGTGTTGCCGTCCCGGTCCTCGGCCCGGATACCCGTCGCCTCGCCGTTTTCCATAATGATCTCGCTGGCAGGGGTGTTATAGAGAATCTGCGCATCCCGGTCTGCCAGGGTCTCCGTAAAGCAGTTGATAAATCCGATGCCGGCATGCTCCACAGAAGAATGCGTTCTCTGATACAGAGAACCCGCTCCCTGCACAATATCCGGCTTGTATTCATAACCCATGGAAACCAGCCATTGCAGCGTCTCGTAGGCATGAGAAGTCATTGTGGAGATCAGCTCCAGATCGCCCACCTTGTCGCCGCCGTTCCAGGTCTGCAGGGTATACCAGTTGACCGAGTCAAAGAGATAGGTGGCTCCGGACGCCTTATACTCATCCCACTCCTGCTGCACCGCCGCCTGCAGGGCCGCATGCTCTTCGCTCACCGGCTCCTCGGCCAGGGCATCCTCGATGAGAGCCGCCACACCGTCCGTCATCTCCACCTGCTGCTGCATCTCAGGGTCCGGGCAGTTATAAATGCCGCCGGAGACCATGGTGTTGCCGCCCACATAGCCTTCTTTCTCCACAATAATCACCGAAGCGCCGTTGTCCGTCGCCGATACGGCCGCCGACAGGCCCGCTCCGCCTCCGCCTATGATTACCACATCCGCCGTAAGTGTGATATCCTGGGGCTCAGCCTTCTCCGGCTCCACCTGCAAAAGCGCAGGGTCTCCGCCCGCCTGCTCCACGCAGTCCGACACGGCCCGCAGCATGGCGTTGCTGGATATTGTAGCTCCGGCAATGGTATCCACCGCCAGAGACTGATTTTCAATGATGCTTTCCGGCAGCTCGGTATAGAGCGCCTTATCCGAAACGCCCTGGCTCTCATAGGACGTAACCACCTCGATATCTGTGATTGCATCCTCGCTGAAAGTGGTGCGGATTGTCACGGTGCCGTTGTGGCCGCTGGTGGAAGCCTCATAGGTTCCGGCCGTATAATGGTTTACCGCGCTTTCTCCCGCCGCCTCTGTCTGCTGAGCGTCTGTCTGCGCAGCCGCCGTGGTGTCCCCCGCTCCGTCCGTAGCCTGGGTTGTGCTCGAACAGCCTGCCGCAGTAAGCGCCAGAGCAGCGGCCAGAATCAGGGCAAGCCCTCTTTTCTTTCTCATTTTCATCTTTCCTCCCTTTTCTTTTAAACGACCGGCTTGCATACCGGCTATGTGTTTGTATTTTAACAGACAAAGTTACTTGGGAGTCAAGACCTAATTTTGCTGTAGCTTTTGCTCCGGTTTATCCACCAAATATCTCCCGGCGGGCCGGATTTTCCACATCGGCGCCCCTTTTTGTCCCCTGCAAACTCCAAAGCTGCTTGGAGGTTTGACCGCAGCAGGAGCCAGACCCTTCAGCCTGGCTCCCTTAAGAATTCCTATTCTACTTCATCATAGAACACATTCAGCACGCCCATGTAATTTTCCTTCCATGGCTTGTTCCGGCCGCAATAGTGGATGATAACGCCGTTCTTTCTCAGCCAGTCCACGTCAATTTTCTCCGTGTTTCTGGGGTCTGCATTATACATGGTCAGAATACGGTCGCTGAGATTGTAGCGAATGGTGTCCAGCATCCCCGTCCGGTCCCCGTAGAGGGCGCTGATCACATCCTGGTCCGGCAGGGTGAAGAACTTGCCGTATTTCTCCACATAGCGAACCACCTCTTCCTTGGACTGCCCCTGACGCAGCGCCGCCAGATTCATCATGAGAACGCCGGTGTTAATATAGTGCGCCTCCTCAGGCAGATCCAGGCGCAGACGGTTAAACTGCGTCAGCATCTTTTTGGTGTGGGTGCAGCCCAGAAAATACTTGCCCTCCAGGTCCATCTCGTAGAGCTCGGTAAGCGGATTGATCACCACAATATCCGGGTCCAGATACAAGATTCTCTCCAGAGAGTCTGGCAGAAGATCCGCCGCAAAAATCCGATAATACATGGTCTTGGGATAACGGAAATTTTCCGGAAAAAAATCAAAGGCAGAGGCTTCCACCCGAATAGAATGCAGGCGCATCTCTTCCCATACCTCGCTATGGGGCGCCGCCGGTGAAATATCCTCCCGGATGTGCTCCATATCCACCTCCTCCAGATCGGGATGGATCAGATATACGTCATAGCCTCTCGGCGCTGGAAATCTCCGGATGGATCGCAGGCACTTCGACAATATACCTACATATCCGTGGTCTATGGTAAAAAGCAGATTCATTTATATGATTTCCTTTCGTTGTCCTTTTTGCTTTTCGGCTCACTGGACTTTTCCCGGCATACCGCCGCCAATGAAACTGCGAATATCGCTGCACAGCTCCTTTACATTGTCCTCGCCGATATAGATCATATGGCCGGAGGGATATCCCTTGATGCAGACGCGGTCCATGGGCAGTCCCGCGTGACTCACAGTATAGTAGATAATCCCAATGTGGGTGGCTGTGTCATACCAGCCGTTGGCAAAGAAGGTTCGCAGGCCATGCATCCGGCACATGGCGTTGCGCAGCTGCTCGCCGGTGGTTCCCATGGGAGATTCGCGATTCCACCGATCCTTCTTACTGTAGCTGTCATACATGCAGTAGCTGGGCACATAGACCCGGTCCAGCTTGATATTCAGGGAGGGGAAAATCACGCCGGTCAGCACGCCGAAGAAGAACGCGCCGTAACGGTCGCTGGAGGCATCGTCCATCAGTCCCACCGTGTTTTCCACTGTCTCCGGCGTATAACGGGGTCTGGTGATACGGCCGTCAAAGCGGGCCACCGAGCAGCCCTTGTCCTTGATAACCTCCACCCGGAAGGTGGCGTCGTCGATTTGCAGGTTTCTCTCCTCCAGGTACCGGCGGGACACACCGGTATAATAGCAGATCTTCTCAATGATCCGGTCTCTCTCCTCTCCCTGGAGAGACTCTCCCTTGTACAGCGCCAGCAGATACTCCGTGTCGGCAAAATTCTTTGCCTCCATGGCGAACTCCTCCAGGCTCTGATCGGTGGGATGGTTGTGGTACCAGTTGATGCTGGCGTAGGAGGGGAAGGCCAGCACGGCGTGCTCCACAGGGACCTCCCGGCCGAAATACTTGCCTACCGTTACCGTATTGCCAATCAGGACAATGCCGTCAAAGGCAATATTATAGGCTCTCTCACGGCTGCGGGTAGCCGCAATGCCGGCGGCCACGGAGGCTCTGGTGCAGCCATAGCTTTCGCCTATGATATATTTGGGACTCAGCCAGCGATTATAGCGGTGCAGCCATTTCTCTACAAAGACCAGGAAGGCCTCCGCATCCTCCTCGATTCCAAAGAAAGTGGACGCCTCCTTGTCGTCGATCAGCAGGCCGTAACCGGTGCCCACCGGATCTACCAGCACAATATCGGCGATATCGAGAAGGCAGTCCGGATTGTCCTTGGCCTCGTAGGGCGGCAGGGCCGTAGGACGGTCCGTCTCCTCATATACCACTCTCTTTGCCCCCAGAAAGCCCGCATGAACAAACATGGAAGAGGAGCCGGGACCACCGTTAAAGCCAAAGATCACAGGCCTGCTGCTTCTGTCCTCCACATCGCTGCGGAAATAGGAGTAAGAAAAGATGGAAGCGATAGGTTTTCCGTCCTTTCCATAGAACACATTGTCCTCGCTGACCGTGTGGTAAGGGATGACCTTTCCGTTCAGCTCCAGCTCCCCATCCGCCTCAAAACGAGCCGGCTCAAATGTGTCCGCTGTAATTTTTTCCGTCGTGTACATCGCAAATCCCTCCTTCTTTTTCATGACGGCGATTTGTTCTAACGCCGCATAGATTTCTCATAATAGTGAATCCAATCCATCTTCCAGAAATAGATCGCCAGCAAAACGGCGCTCAAAAGCCATGAGACGGGGTATCCGGCCAATACTAACGGTAGATTGTAGAGCTGACGGCCCAGGATAACAATCCAGGCCACACGGGCCACGCACCAGCAAAGCACCATAATCACCATAGGTACACGGGTCAGACCCACGCCCCTCAGAGTACCCGCCAGACAGTGGGAAATACCCAGCAAAAAATATCCCATTGACACAATATGCATCATCTGCAGGCCATAGGCGATTACTTCCGGGTCCGATGTGAAAATCTGCAAAAGGAAGCCGCCCAAAAACTGCAGCAGAACCGTCAGCGCCAGGGTAATGCCCACGCCCATGGCCAGGCCGGTTTTCATTCCCTTTTTCACCCGGTCATAATTGAGCGCGCCGATATTCTGGCCCACAAAGGTGGTTAAGGTCATAGACATGCTCATCACCGGCAGGATCACAAAGCCGTCGATCTTGATATAGGCGCTGCAGCCTGCCACGGCGATCTCCCCAAAGATATTGATGCTGCTCTGAACAATAACATTGGAAAAGCCGACGATGGCATTCTGAATACCGCTGGGAAGTCCCACCCGAATCACCGCCGCCATCTGCCTGGGATAGACGCGAATATCCCGCAGCGTCACCTTGTATTCCTCATCGGTCCGGATTAAGACCACTAAGATCAGCACCGCGCTGACCGCCTGGGAAATTATCGTAGCCAGCGCAGCTCCGCCCACGCCGGTATGAAAGCCCGCCACAAAGAGGATATCAAGAACAATATTCAAAAGGGAAGACAGTATGAGGAAATACAGCGGTCTCCTGGAATCTCCCAGGGCCCGCAGAAGACCGCTTCCCATATTGTAAAATACCGTCGCTATGCCGCCCAGGAAAATAATCTGCAAATATTCCACCGACATGGGCATGATATTCTCCGGCGTATCCATCCAGACCAGAATCTGCGGCGTCAGGAAATAACCGACAACCGTAACCGCAATTCCCGCAATAACGGAGAAGGCCAGAACAGAGTGAATCGAATGGTGAAGCCCTGTACGGTCCCTGGCCCCATAATACTGGGAGATGACCACGCTTCCTCCCACGGCAATTCCCATGAACAGGTTGACGATCATATTAATCAGGCTGGTGGAGGAACCCACCGCAGCCAGAGCCAGATCCCCCACATAATGTCCCACCACGGCAGAGTCCACCGCATTGTACAGCTGCTGAAACAGATTCCCCAGAAGAAGGGGCATGGCAAAGGAGATCATCTGTCTGGCGATGGGCCCCTCCGTCATCAGTCCCTCCTGATGCTTTTCCGATACCAATGCCACTTTATATACCTCTTTTCTCTGTAAAGTTCTTTCTGTCCGCCCTTGAGAGCAGACTCTTTATCCCCTGTTGTTTTTATAGTAGTTAATCAGACAGCCATCCAGAATGATCTGTCTCTCATCAGGCGTCATCTCCCCGATCTCCAGCGCAAAGGGTATGAGTTCTCCCTGATGGATACGATAGGCCGTCACCTGAGGCGCGCCCTGCTCGATTGCCGTGCGAATACCCGGAATAAACAGGAAATCCAGATTCTCGAAGGGCAGCTCCTCCTCCGGCCAGATAAAGGGAATCATTCCCCAGTTAATCAGGTTGGAGCGGTAGCGCTTGGTGGCATACTCCCTTGCGATATTGGCCCAGCCTCCCAGCACCTTCTGGCAGGAGGCGGCCTGCTCTCTGGCGGAGCCATCGCCCGGCTTAACCGCATAGATCACCGTACCGATGCCGGTGGCTCTGGCCTTGAGCTGGGGATACACAGCCTTTACCGCGCGGAAGGCGTCGCCCACATCCTGATTTTCCCGCATCGGGCAGGTGTTCGTCCGGCGGATCATCTCCGCCTCGCGAATCTCCTTGGCCCGTCCCACATAGGCCGGGTCCTTCCTGGACAGGGCAAACTGTGCCAGTGCCTCCGGATTGGAGCGGTAGGAGGAAGTCTCGCCGGAGGGAATCAACTCGTCGGTGGTAGTCACAGGATCATGGATCACCGACACCACCCTCAGCAGAATATCCTCCGTAAGAGGCACCATCTCCGGCCAGTCCTTGATATTGGGGCCAAACTGAATCTCTGCACTGGGGTCCGCCTTGCCAAAGCCGTCAAACACCCGGCGGTCATAAATCGAAGAGTCGAAGTGATAGGTCCTGCCCGTGTACTCCACATCCAGCTCGTCTGCTCCCGTCAGGAAGCCTCTGGCCGCAGCCGTCGCCGCGATGGATCTGGCGTCCATAAGAGCTACGGACGCAATCTGTCCATTCTGTATTTTGGAGCCCTCCCGGTTGGGGAAGTTGCGGGTGGAATGCCGGATACTCAAGGCTCCGTTGGCCGGCGTATCTCCGGCTCCAAAGCAGGGACCGCAGAAGGCGGTCTTGACCACAGCGCCGGCGCTCAGCAGCTCGCCCGCCACTCCGTTGTTCATCAGCTCCTTGAAGATCGGCGTGCTGGCCGGGTAAACGCTCAGGGTAAAACGGCCGTCGCCGGTATCCCGTCCCCGCAGGATATCCGCCGCCGCACAGATATTCTCAAAGCCGCCGCCGGCACAGCCGGCAATAATCCCCTGCTCCACATAGAGCTTCCCGTCTATGATTTTATCCCGCAGATGATACTCCACCTTATCTCCCAGACTGACGCGGGCCTTCTGCTCGCACTCTGCCAGGATATCCTCCAGATTTTCCTTCAGCTCATGAATCGGATAGACGTTGCTGGGATGGAAAGGCATGGCGATCATCGGGCGAATCTCGCTCAAATCCACCTCCACAGCCCCGTCGTAATAAGCGTTTTCGCCGGGCGTCAAGCACCGGTAGTCGCCGGCCCGTCCGTGGATCTCGTAGAATTCACGAATCTTCTCGTCCGTGACCCAGATAGACGACAGACAAGTGGTCTCCGTAGTCATCACATCCACGCCGATTCTCTCGTCCGCGGAGAGGTTGGCCACGCCGGGGCCCACAAACTCCATGACCTTGTTTTTTACATAGCCGCAGGCAAAAACCTTGCCGATAATGGCCAGAGCAATGTCCTGCGGTCCCACCCCTTTTCGGGGCGCTCCGGTCAGATAAATGGCCACGATTCCAGGCATTTTCACATCATAAGTACGGCCTAACAGCTGCTTGACCAGCTCCGGTCCGCCCTCGCCCACGCCCATGGTTCCCAGCGCTCCGTAGCGGGTATGGCTGTCGGAGCCCAGAATCATCGCTCCTCCCCTGGCCATTCTCTCTCTGGCGTACTGATGGATTACCGCCTGATGAGGAGGCACATAAATTCCGCCGTAGCGTCTGGCGCAGGTCAGGCCAAACATATGGTCATCCTCATTGATGGTCCCTCCCACGGCGCAAAGGCTGTTGTGGCAGTTGGTCAGCACATAGGGAATCGGAAATTCCTTAAGTCCGCTGGCTCTGGCCGTCTGAATAATGCCCACAAAGGTAATGTCATGGGACGCCAGCTGATCAAATTTGATGCTCAGATTCTCCATATTGCCCGAAGTATTGTGGGCCTCAAGAATCCCATAGGCCATAGTTTCCTTTGCCGCCGTTTCCGGTGCAGGCAGTCCCATAGCCCTTCCCTGTGCCTCCGGCACGAGCCCGTTTTTCGTCAGGTAAACTCCGGTTTCATACAGTCGAATCATATCCATTCCTCCTCGTCCCGCTGCGTTTTTATGTTTACTTTCTATTTTAAAACAGTTGATTTGATTTGACAACAACGGATTTCCCCGTTAAACTGTAGAATGGCGTGATGCCACAGCTGCAGAGCCATTCGGCTCCCATAACTGACGATGGCTGCCAGACAGCCATTTCCGCTGCACAAGCACGTTACACAAGAGAAAGAGGCAGTACAATATGTTTAAAAAACACCAAAAGAATCCGACCGACCGGTACCGTCACGTGGAAAACCGCCGGCTGCTGGCCGTCATCTACTCCTTTCTGCGCCTTTCCGTCATCCTGGTCATGATCGCGCAGATTTTCAACCGCAACTATGAAAATGTGTTTCTGTGTATTCTCACACTGGTTCTGTTTATGATGCCTTCCCTGATCGAACGGCAGCTGCGCATCGACCTGCCGGACACCCTGGAGGTCATCATCCTGTTTTTCATTTTCGCCGCCGAGATTCTGGGAGAGATACAGGCCTATTACATCCACTTTCCCTACTGGGATACCATGCTCCACACCCTCAACGGCTTCCTCTGCGCCGCCATCGGTTTTTCCCTGGTAGACCTTCTGGACCGCACGGAACGCTTTTCCTTCAAGCTTTCGCCGGTCTTTATGGCCTTAACCGCCTTCTGCTTTTCCATGACGGTGGGCGTGCTCTGGGAATTCTTTGAACACTTTGTAGACACCTACCTGCTTTATGACATGCAAAAAGACACGATTGTCAATGCAATCTCTACCGTAATGCTGGATGAGACGCAAACCAACAAGGTGGTGCATGTCAAGGATATCGCCGATGTAATTCTGGTTCACAGCGACGGCACCACCCAGGCTCTGGGACTGGGCGGCTACCTGGATTTAGGCCTGTACGACACCATGAAGGACCTCTTCGTCAATTTCATCGGCGCGGTAGTTTTCTCCATTGTCGGCTTCTTCTATATTAAAAACAGAGGCCGGGGCTGGTTTGCACGCCGCTTTATCCCCAACATTCTCTATGATACCGCGCCGGAAGGCGCTGCCGGAGGCGAAAGCGCCGGGGCCCAGGCCTGCGAGGCAGGAAACAGTGAAGCTGCGGCCTGTGCAGAGGCCCCGTCCCAGGAGCTTTCCGGAACAGAGCCCGCAGACCCGGCCGAAAAACAAGAAAAATAAACTATTTCCGCTCTGCCAGCTCTTTATCGAGCTGGTAGAGTCCCATTGCATCTGCACCAAACAGCTTCATCTTCTGCAACAGCCCTGCCGCCGTCTCCATTTCTTCCCGCTGCTCCCGAACAAACCAGGTCAAAAAATCCGCCGTCTGGAAGTCCTTGTAGGTAAAGGCAAAATCATAGAGATTATTGATCCGGGCCGTCACGGCTTTCTCATGCTCCAGCGCCGCAAGAAGGGGAGCCTCCAGGCCGTCGAATTCCACGTCCGGCGCAGCAATCTCCTGCAACTCCACCCTCTGTCCGCTCTCCGCCAGATACGAGAGAAGCTTCACTGCGTGCTCCTCCTCTTCTCTGGCCTGGGCCAGGAACCAGGAGCCAAAGCCGGCCAGTCCTCTTTCCCTGTAATATACCGAGATTTTCAGATACAGGTACGCCGAATAAAACTCCTGATTAATCTGCTCGTTAAAATCCCTCACCAAATCCTTGTTCATTTGCTCTGCTCTCCTCTCTGCCGGCCTGTGCTGCCGGTCTTTTTTAATTATGTTCTATCGTTTCACTCGCCGGCGATGTCCCGGATTACCGCTCCTGCCAGAATCAGGCCTGCCGCTGCCGGCACAAAGGAGTTGCTGCCCGGCACGTCTCTGCGGGGAGCTCCCTGTCCGGATGAATCCGCCAGGGAGAAACCGGGCCGAATGGGAGGCTCTACAGAGTAGACCACCTTGCAGCTCCTTACTCCCCTGGCTTTTAATTCCCTGCGCATCACCCGTGCCAGGGGACAGACGCTGGTCTCATAGATATCCGCAACGCGAAACTGCGTCGGGTCCAGCTTATTGCCTGCGCCCATACAGCTGATTACCGGTATCCCCGCCTGACCGCACCGAACGATCAGCTCTACCTTGGCCGCCACGGTGTCTATCGCATCCACCACATAGTCGTATCGGCTTAAATCGTACTGATCTGCATTCTCCGGCAGATAAAAGCAGTGGTATACCTCCACCTGCGCCTGCGGGTTGATCGAAAGAATCCTCTCCCGCATCACATCGGTCTTGTACCGGCCCAGACTGTCCAGGGTGGCTACCAGCTGCCGGTTCAGATTGGAAAGAGCTACTACATCGCTGTCGTAGAGATCCAGCCGGCCAATTCCTGCTCTCGCCAGCGCCTCCGTCGCATGTCCGCCGACGCCACCGAGCCCAAATACGGCCACCGACGCCCCGTAGAGCCTTTCCATGGCTCTGTCTCCAAACATGGCCCTTGTACGC